>JAZKSQ010000154.1:0-4172 GCA_036625995.1 Thermoplasmatota archaeon
GAAAGTTGAATAAGAAAAATCTATTTTTTCTTATTAATCTGACAAAGTCAAGCTAAATTTTAAATATTTTTTAACATTGGGATTAATTATGTTTTCTGCTGGCAACTAAATCTACTCTCTCTTTGACTTCTTTTTTAATTTGGAAGCAATGTAAAATAGTTTATTTTTCCCATCTTTTTATTAATTTTTAAAAAACTTGCTTCCCGTATTCTGTGTTTTCTACCTCTATATGAAGCTGCAGTCCGTAAAAACATTTGCATCTGATTGGATTTGGATTAACCCCCTTTTTTCAGATGTTTTGGTGTAAGATGTGGCGATGACTACCTCTATGCTCATAGTCGACATTGGACTGATCTAAAATTTTTCTGTTTTTTTTTTAGTGTTTCTTTAATAGCATTAATCTGCCATCTTTCTAATTCGGAGTAATTTAGATTACGAATCCTGTTCATATAAGAAGTATGCTTTGCTATATACAGCATGAATTCCGGCTCTTGGTAAGAATTTTCATATAAAATTACTTTTTTTATAAAACCGGTTAATTAAGTTTTTTCATCTGATCTTTTCTTTTTCCTTAGGAATAAATTTTAAATACTTGTTATCTTCATAATGTCCCCAGATACAATGAAGATTTTGCTTGTTTTTCCTGAGATTAAACATGGTATGACCACGGTTGAAGATAAAAAATCCTGGAGAAACATAATATTAGGTTATCCTATCATCACACTTCCTCATATAGCTGCCATAACCCCTGACAAATATGATGTAAAAATTGTTAATGAAAACTATGAAGATATCGATTTTAATTCAGATGCAGATTTAATTGGAATCACCTGTTACACCATGACAGCCCCCCGGGTATATCAAATCGCTGATGAATTCCGCAAAAAAGGCAAAACCGTAGTTCTTGGCGGATATCATGCTACTGCTATGCCTGAAGAAGCATTAGAACATGCTGATAGCGTAATAAAGGGTTTCGCGGAAGTTAATTGGCCAAGAGCAATCCGTGATTTTGAAAAAGGCAAACTCAAACCGATATATGAAAGAGATCATGATTTCAGCACATCGCAAATCCCATCTTTGGAGAGAAATTTGATAAAATATAATCCTTTCTTAGGAGCTATACAAACAACTAAAGGATGTACCAACAACTGTGAATTTTGCGCCATCAATAGTTTTTGCGGTCGGATGATTAAACAAAGACCAGTAGAGGATGTGGTCAAAGAAATAAGAGAGATGCCTAACAAGTTGTTTATAATTCATGACCCTCATCTTACATTACATAGAAAATATGCTATGAAACTCTTTCAAGAAATAATTGATCAAGGAATCAACAAGCAATGGTGCGCAAATGGAACCACTAATGTCCTCGGGAAAGTTGATGAAAAATTTTTGAATCTAGCCCGGGAAGCTGGATGTGTTGAATGGTTTGTCGGTTTCGAATCAGTAAGTCAAAAAGCATTGAACAATATAGGTAAAACCCATAATAGAGTCAAAGGTTTTAAAAAGATGATAGACCGGGTCCACGATCATGGAATGACAATTCAAGGTGGAATTATTTTTGGTTTTGATGAAGACACACCAGATATTTTTGATTCAACGATTGAAATAATCAACAGCTGGGATTTAGATGTACTAGAGGTTAATATTCTGACACCTTATCCTGGTACACCTCTTTTCGATAGAATGGAAAAAGAAGGTAGAATTTTAACCTACGACTGGAGCCGTTATAACCAGGTAGATGTGGTGTTCCAACCAAAAAATATGACTCCAGAGGAACTAGTCAAAGGTGCAAGAAAAGTCGCTAAAGAGTTCTATTCTCCTCTAAATGTTGTAAAAAAAGTTGCAAGTATAATTAGGACGACTAAACGATTTGGAGGCATATTACCTGCTGCAACAAATGTAAATTTCAGAAGATATTACAAAAAAGACTTTAATTTTTAGAAAAAAAAGTTCAGGGAAGAAGGTAGTTTTTATGGAAAAAATATAATTTTTATCTCTATAGCTTCCCTAAGCTCTTATCACCTTCATTGTATGGATATGAAAAATTTATCTCCCCAACAATCAACAATGGATGAATTAGTAAAAAAGGGAAAAAGTAACCCTACTGCGGCTAATTCATCAGCGCCTACACCTGCGATCCAAATTGGTCGTCTAGTAGATTTTTTATGCCACTGGTCATATATTCAAATTGATGATCCATTTTTATAACGATCCTTCTAATAGCCTAAAACAAGGTGGTTATATTGGTTTTTTTGTCTAGTATCTTTTTAGATGTCCTTTTCAGCTATATTTAAATTAAGAAATCAGTTTATTAAATAGTCTATTTTTTATATCCAATCTTTATGATCGACTTTTGAGATAATGATCGAAGAAGGAGAACCTGGAGAACGCTTATCTTTTTTTACTTCGTCGACTTCTTTTACTTCTATAAAAACTGATTCTCCTACGATTTTTTTATATCTGTTTTTTATCTCATCTAACATTTCCTCAACAGATGGCACTTTTCCCCTTAAATTCTGGTTTATAACAATCAGTATTTCTATCTTATCTTTTTTATGTTGTATGATTTGAAATCTTTTGATTATATCTACGCCATATTCTTCTGCAATTTCTCCCGGTATCAAAGTTATTGTAGCTGGTGGAAAAATCCTTCCGTCAGGTAGTACTATAGAGTCAACTCTTCTTCCTTCAACGTTGTCAAGTAAAGGTGTGTTCATGCCACATTCACATTTTTCATCTGTCGGTGTTATAATATCGTCCATCCCAGTATACCTGATAATTGGTGTCCCCCTACCATAAAGCCTAGTTACGACTAAATGACCGTGTTCTCCAGGAGCGACAGAATCGCCGTTATCATCTACGGCGTCTATAATAACGTGATCTGACTGAATATGATAATTTCCTAAAGGACATTCAAATGCAATCCCTCCACTCTCAGTAGCTGCATAAAGACCTAATACCTGAGTATCAAATGCATTTTCAATTTGTTTTTTTGTATAAGAATCTACCATTCCCCCAGAGGAAACTATATATTTGGGGTTGATATTTTCGCCGTATCCTTCTTGTCTAAGATGCATCAAAGCAATTAACGGTCCAGGATAAGAAATTATTAAATCTGGATTAAAAGAGCTGAGATTTTTAATTATTTCTTTAGGATTTTTACCCGTAAAAACATTTTGTACTTTCTTATTATAATAACTCGAAATAAAGCCAAGTTGCCTAACCACTCCTTTGTTAATACATTCTTCATCATGGCTATTTGGTATTGTAAAATCTCCTATATTGGTGATACGTGTCTCAGAAAACGGTAAATTATACGATTTAAGCATTCGTAAGGATAATGTGGTTTCTAAGGCCATGGATCGAATATCTCTATATATAGAGATTGGTTCCCCCGTAGATCCAGATGTATCCGCTCTGCAGCCACAATCTATGTTAAAATTTTTTGGAAGAGTTCCTTTAACTCCAAAATCCCTAAGGTCTTGTTTTGTAGTAAAAGGAATTTTTTTTATGTCATTAACATCCTGGATATCCTCTAAACTTATGTTTGATTTTTCAAACTTATGCCTGTAAAGAGGTACATTTTTTGAAAATTTCAACATTTTTTTTAATAACTTAGTTTGAAGGTCTTTTATTTCCTTAGAATCAATTTTCCATAACCTATCGACATAAAGGAAATTTTTGAAGTAATGATAGAGAAATATTGGATTTGGTATAATTCTCATGCGTAATCACAAATTCGATAGCTAACCAACCATAATTTTATATTTAAATTTTTTTAAATTATAAATAAAGTTTTCATATAAAAGTAAAGGTTTTTTTATAGATAAATCAGGTTTTTTTCATTCCGGAAAAAGCACTATATTTAATTAAAAAATATCCTAATAATGAGTTGATGGGTCATGATTGGAGAATCACAAAAATATTGGACAGCTGCAGATAAATCTGAACATTCTAATAGTGTACTTGAATATTGGGCAATAGAATCATTCTTTGAGTCCTTGGAAGATAATAAGAAATGGAGTTTAAATTTTGTTCTACTAGATGTAGAAAAAAACAGGCATTTTATAAATTATCAAAAAAGAAACAAAAAACTGTCGACCAAAAAAAAAATTAATAGGCTGTTGAAAAATTAAATTAACCCTCCTGCTTTTCATTTAAAGCGGGATGCA
>JAZKSQ010000155.1:0-4156 GCA_036625995.1 Thermoplasmatota archaeon
GATCCAACTGTCTTCTTTATTGCATCAAACCTACAAGCCTCTCTACATTTACCACAACTGGTGCATTTATCCGGATCTATTTCAGCTGTTATACCACCACTAAATAAACCCTTATCTCTAACGGTTGGTTCTGTTATAAGATGTAAATCTGCTGCATCTACATCACAGTCAGCAAGAACCGGGTTTTCACAAAGCGCTGCAAATGATGCAGTAATGGAAGTTTTACCAGTCCCTCCTTTCCCACTGATTACAACTAATTCCTTTACATTTCCTTCAACTTTTCCTTCAGGGTTTTGTTTTAACTTTGTAGATTTGATTTTTTCTCCTTCATAACTTATAGTTTCAGGTTTTCTAACCAATCGTTTCTTTTCAGAAACACTTTCCATGGTTTCTGTTATTTTTTTGAATAATTTTTTATACTTGTTTTCACCCTCCTCAACAACTAGATCGCCGTTAGAATATATCTCCGCGATTTTTCTATCATGAGGTATTTCACCAATTATTTCTAGGTTAGCTTTTTTACAATATTCTCTAAGTTTCTTATCCTTATAGTCTGCTCTATTTACTAGAACTACTGGCTCTGTTTTTAGTTTTCTGCACATATTTACTGCTAGTTTCAAATCATTAATTCCGAATGGTGTGGGATCAGCGACTAAAACGGCTAGATCCGCATCAATTATACTTTCAACTGCTGGACAGGCTGTTCCGGGTGGTGCATCAATAATATTGATTCCTTCTTTTTTTTCATTTTTTACCTTTTGGATAAGTCTAGGAGACATTCCTCCCTCCCCCGTTTCTAGCAATGCATAGTTTACCTCAATATCACCTGATTTTCCTTTTTTTAACGTCCCAATCTTTTTTTTGTCTTCAACTATAGCATCTGTCGGACAAACTATTGAACATCCCCCACATACATGACAAAGCTCCGGGAAAAATAGTACTTTATCCTTAATTAAAGCAATAGCATTATAGCTGCAAGCATCCACACATTTTCCACAGGCGATACATTTTTTTTCATCTACCCCTAAAGGAGCTTCAATCTCTATATCAATCTCCTTAATTGAATCTGGCTTTAGAAATAGATGGCCGTTAGGTTCTTCTACATCACAATCAAGATAAGTTACATCTTTTCCTTTTTTTTCCAAAGTTTTTGCTATATTTGTTGCAATAAATGTTTTTCCAGTACCTCCTTTTCCGCTTGCTATCACAATATTTTTCATCTTTTTTTTATTACCTCTTAAAAAATCATTTTTTTTCAAACTTTAATCTCATCTTTTATCTGATAGGATATGATCAAATTTAGATTGATGTTTCATACATAATCGGGGCAAAATATACAAAATTATTTTATCCTAATCTCCTTCATAATTAATTTAAATTCGTTTTTTTTTAGCTTTTAAGATTTTTTTCTAAAAAGTTTTTATTCTATACTCCTATCTTATCTTCTCAAAATTTAATACAATGAACAAGTATTATCTAATCGTTAGGAGCCTGTTTTTCTAACGAAATCGGATTTGTTTTTATATAACTCCATTTTTTAATATCAAGGCCTTTGATTTTTTCATTATTACTTGTCGTTTCTTATTATAACTGTTTCTCCGTCTTTGGTGTATATTAGATTTTGAGCTGATGGACAGCTATTACAGATAAATCCTAGATCTACTATGAAATTTTTAATCTTTTCAATATCGCTTTCAATTTTTTTTTTCCTTTGTTTTTCATATTATTTTTTACCTCAGATTTTCGTTTTATTATAGTATGGATTGTCGGGTCAAAGGTGTCTCACATTGTGGACATTCCTTTTTATGACATGGGTCGCCTTTTTGGTGGTTCTCACGGTAATTACAATTAGTGCAAATACATTCTCCACCAGGTCCTAATACATATCCGCCACCAAGACCACGGCGTCCACTTCTACCAAATCCTCCTCCATTATCTCTTTTCTTCATCTTAATTTTTCACCCAATATTTTTTTTTGAAGAGTAAACATAGGTTCCTAATTCTTTTATTGTATACCTCTTACAAATCAGTCTTTTTCATGGCCGTTTCCAGCAAATTTTTTTTATTAAATCGGAGATTTAAGGGTTATAAAGCCATGTGTTTTAGGCCTAAGAGGTAGAGGAAAGAATGCTTGAGAGGAAAATATGGTTTCAATCTGAATTTTTTTTATGACTCTACAACCCACAGCCAAACTAGTTAAACATGTTCATAAAATTTACCGCAATAATTATAAACTAAATTACTATTTTAGGCAATATTTATCAAAAATAGTTGAAAAATTAAGCTGATTGTTAAATAATAAATATATAAATTAAGAGTTGAAAAAAAGATGACAAGAAAAATTATCGAATTAGATAAAAAAGACAGAAAAATAATAAAGCTACTTCACGACAACCAACAAATGTCTCAAGCAGAAATAGCCAAAGAAATAAATTTATCTCAGCCATCTGTGGCAATAAGAATAAAAAAGTTAAAAGAAAGAGGAATAGTAGATCAAACAGTGGGAGTAAACCTCAATAAAGTAGGAATATATGTAGCAATAGTAAATGTAAGAACTACTAATACAACCAAAATTTTGAATATGTTTAGAGAATGTCCTTTTTTCTTGAACGGGTTTATTGTATCCGGAGATAAAAATCTAATGCTGCTGCTAGCTGGTGAAGACTTATCATCAATGGAATCTATGATTGACGAAAGACTTAGGCCAGATGAGGATGTCAAAAGCGCTGATTTCAACATTGTAATATCAAGCATAAAAGATTTTGTAATACCGGTCAAAATGATTGAAAGACCTTTAAAAAAACCTCCCTGCGGTGTAGAATATAAAGAATGTCAAGCATATTATGAAAACCGCTGTTTCGGATGCCCAGCCACAGAACGTTATAAAGGGTCATTTTGGTAAAAAAAATAATGACGATATATCTTAAAAAATCATTTTTATAATAGTTGTTACCGCCACTGTTACCACCGCAAATAACATCAATTTTAAGCCCGAAATCAACAGATTTTCTTTTGAAATCTTTCCAATATATAAACCAATTACAAAAAACAATATCAGTGAAGCCAAAATTGAAGCATAAAGAAACAAATAACCATAGGCAGGAATAAAATAACCAATAAAAAATGGTATTACTGGAATCAAAGAACCCATTATTGTAGATATACCATCAAATATACCGCTTGATATAATCTCCTTCTCTAAGTCTTTTTCCATTTCAGTTTCACGGAGAGCACCCTCCCTTAACATGGCTTTCTCAATTTCTTCTAAACGTATCTCTTTAACCAGTTTTTCCCCGACAAAAGCACCCAAGATATTTGAAAAACCATTTGCTACTCCTCCACCCACTCCAGCAGCTATCACTATAGAAAAAGCATTAATGGAGCCATTAATTCCTAACGCTGCACTAGCTCCAATAACAACTCCAAGGCTAGATAAAACCCCATCAATAAAACCACGTAGAAGATATCTTTTTTGAGCCTTTTTCAAATGTATTCTATAGTCACCTCTAAAAACAAACTAACAATTTTCGAGCTATATTAAAGGCTTTTGCATTTATATTGATTGATACAAAAAACTTAAAAAAAATGGAATAAGGAAAACATTTTTTTCTTAATGAAATAACCTCGTTTTTTATGGTTTATATACGAAATGATAAGGGAAAATGCAGCTAATATTTAAAAACTAGTTTAGAAGTAATGACTCCTGTTATTTCAGTCTGATTTATCTCACAAATAGATTATGGGCCGGGGATAATATCATTATTTGGAGTTTTCTAAAATACCGGATTTTGAATGTCGCCATTGACATAAATGCAGCTGAACTATACTATGGTTTAAACCTGAAGAAACGGTTATCAGAGATTATTTAAAAAAAATGATTTGGATTATATCGTTGGGTACACTAAATTATTTGAAAAAAACAAAAATAGGTGCCATATTTAAAGGAGGAGCAGGGCAGTATTTATCCTGTTCGTCCGATTGTATGTCTTCTGCAAGGAACGATTAAAGATCTCGGTTGTCCTTTTAACAAAAAAAAATTTACTTTCCAATTAAGAGTTGTTTAAGATTAAAAGTGAGTTTAATGAGCTTTGTAAGGAAGTTAGAAGGAATTAGATTCTTTTATGGGACCAGAAAATATGATTTATAATAATATTTT
>JAZKSQ010000156.1:0-4105 GCA_036625995.1 Thermoplasmatota archaeon
TCGCCCATTGATTTTCTCAAGTAAGGGCAGATGGAATAATATTGTCCCAAAGCCGAGGTTTAAAAAAAATTAATATATTGGATTATCTGTCTTGTATTGTTAGCTGCGATTTTTCTTAAAAAAATTTTTTAACCAAATTTTTATATATTTCTCGGCTCATAAATTAGATGGTGTTTTTATTTACATGAAGAAAAAAGCTCTTTGATTATAACATCTTTTTTAGTAATTCTTTTATTGACAGCAAATTTTACAGCATCAGCTACATCTAAACTTATTCCAAAAAAAAGTTATTTTGAAAAAACAGTGTTTCGGAAAAAGTTGATCTCGTTGATTTATTCTCCAAAGTTAATAAAACTATTTTAAAAGACTAGGTTGAAAAAATAGAGAGTTTTGGGCCACATCCAACAGGTTCAGAGAAACTAAAAAGTCTTCAAGACTATATATACAATGTTTTGAATAAAACAGAACTTAATGTTGATTTAAAACCTTGGAATAAAAGAGGTTTTTCTGGAGAAAATATCGAAGCTACATTAAAAGGTAGAAACAATAATGACAAAGATGTTTTCATTTTGTGTGCACACTATGATAGCGTCGATGTCTCCTCCCTGGAGCAGATGACGATGGATCAGGTGTATCAATTGTTTTTATCAATCGCCGAAATTCTCAGTGGCTATGTTTTTAACTCAACATTAAAATTCGTCTTGTTTTCAGGTGAAGAACAGGCACTTCTTGGAAGTAAATGTTATGTAGAAAAAATAACGGAGAAAAACGTAAATATCGCCGGTGTTCTGAATCTAGATGGGGTAGGGTATGCATCAAATGCAGAAGAAGGAAGCAAAATATGTCATTTCGCTAACTCTCAGTCATCATGGATGCAAGATATCAGCAAAAATATCTCCGATAACTATAATGAGTGCATAGGTTTAAAAATAAAAGCTCTCCCACATGTAACTTCTAGCGATCATCAATCATTTGTAAGGAAAGGATATGATGCAAGCTACTTATTTGAAGGCAAACTAAATCCTTATTACCATACGTCAGAGGATAAATCTGAAAATATGAATTTTACTTATCTTTCAAAAGTCTGCAATTTATCTTTGGGCTGTTTAGTTACCATGGCTGAATTAAAACCTAAAAATAAGGAGGAAAAGATAGATGTTAAAATAAAAGGCGGGATTTTAACAAAACCCGGCCAACTTTCAATCGAAATTCTAAACAATAACTATCCTATGGACACATTAAACACTACTATCAATATTAACCTTGAACCAATTTTTTTCAATAAAATATTTTTCAAAAAATATCTAAAATATAATAGCACCTTTAACTGGGCTATTAAAAAAGAAATAAAAGAAGAATGGTTTTTTAAAACAAAAACCCGTAACTTTTTCTCGGGTTTATTCAAGTTAAGTGTTGAATTAAAAGGTTTTAACGATGATATCTATATCTACAAACAGAAGGAAACATTTGGAGTAGTATTATTCAATAGCTTTGTTTTTTTAATCCCGAGAAACATATGAATTTTTATGACCTATCAAATCAAAACTTAACCCACTCTTTTTTTTTATGAGGAAAAAATCCATTTATTATAAGAGGGGGACATGGTTTTTTTATATATTCCTTATGTTTGAATAAAGATATTTTTGAGTCATCGTTGTTGGTACATGTAATTCACCGTCTCTACGGATAATAATAGTGTTGATTATCCCTCTTATTATATCTATTGGACCGAAAAATTCTCCTTTACCAATGACTAACACGTAATCTCCACCCGTCTGATAGGGATCCCACACATAAATATAATATGTGCCAGGTTCACTAACATTTTTATCGAGAACAGGTCCTTCATAGTATGATTTTCCACCGAATGGTTCATAAAAAGTATCTCTTTCCATTCCAGGTTCAACGTTTTCCATCACAATACCGCCATATCCTTCAGATAGATTAAACGGGAGTTGTTGATTTACTTCTGGCAATCCCGGCCCGACAAGGGCAAACCAGGGTACAAAATCAGAATAATACTCGTCGACAACAGGTATAATAAGTTCAACATAGATATTTACAGGTCTGTTTCTCACCTTAAACATATACACATCAATGTCATCGTTAGTATCTTCTTCATCAGTTTCTAACCATGCATAAAATGCTTTAGATTTTTCAATCATTTTCCAAACATAATAAGGGTCTTCTTCAGAGTAATCTCTTCTTTCAAGGTAAGGAACATGTGCAGTAGCTACAGTTACAAGTGAAATGCTGACTAAAAAACTAATTAAAATTACAAGACTTTTATGCAAATATATACCTCCATACAACATAATCATCAAGTATTTATATACTTTTTTATTAAAAACTATTTTTTTTAAACTAAAACGCGGATATTTCTAGCTAAATTCAAATAATTTATCAAATTAAAACTGGTTTTATTAAAATTTTTAAAAAAATAGCGGTTCATTTTAGTATAAATATAATTGAAAAAAAATCAAATACTAATTACATTATAGATATATCGGTTTGAATATCCTTTTATTTGCTTCAATTGTAAGATTAGTAACAACTTTCTTCTCAATTTAAGTTACATGTAGATTTTTTATAAAATAATTATAAATAATAGATTATAACCTAAAGTACCAAATCTTTTTGAAGAGGTAAACTACAAATTTTAAACTGTCCCATTACAAAATTACTAACAATTAGACCGCTAATATTTTTAGAAACTACTATTTTTTCATCATTGAAATAAAAATTTATTACAAAGGGATTGGAGGTTAACAAAATTAGAAAATCTGAATTAAACTCAATGGTATCAGTTTTTTCTTGTTTATCATTTATTCTTCCAAAGATAAATACATAATTCCAATCTATATTTATTGACAAATGTGCTGACCAATTACTTTCATACCCTTTTTCATCTTTTGCCTTTACTTTTATCTTATAACTTCCTTTTTTATTCCAGACATATTCTTGTTGACATTTTTCATTTGACCAATATGGCCCCAGCCATTCACTTACATTAATATCTTCAAATTTCCATTTATAGAATATAGGGTCATTTTCCGGATCGTTTGTTTTTGCCGTGAATTGATATTTTTCTCCAGATTTTCCCTTATCAGGTCCGTTAATAGTGGGTGTCATCGGTGGATTGTTTGGAAGTCCAATGACTTTGACTTCTACCGTAAAAATCCCAGTGTTATCATTTGTGTCAATTATTATATCACACGTATGAACTCCTAAAGTAAGTCCGGTAGTGTTAATAGTTACATTTATGACATGATGATCCCATTCACCACTAGAGACTCCACTTGAAGGATTAACAGAAACCCACTTGCATTCTTCTATTAGGGAATAAACAAGACTGCAGCAACCTGAATTCCAAATCTCGAATGTAGTTTTATCTACTACTCCAGGGTATTTATCTCCAAAATTGTGATAAACTGGTTCATAGGATAACCTCCCAAATGAAGATGACGCATCAAAATTTTCTTTTGATAAAGATATTTTTTCTTGATTATGGCATATATCAAAGACGGGAAAAACCGTAAAAATAAGAGATATAAAAATTAAGACTATGATTATATTTCTTATATTTTTTATCATAATTATCTACATCTTCTAACTTAAGATAAAGAAAGACTTTCAGATATATTCTAGACCAGTTTTCAAACTTCCTTTCACATTTTTATGGATTCTTTCAATTTACTAAAACCAAAGGACCTATTACAAAACCTTTCTTTTTTAATGAGAATGTTTTAGCGTTGTCTGCCATTACTGAAAAATTCATGGAAATTTGACCGAATCCGAAGATTACTCCTCCACCTAGTGAACTTTCGGTTTTATACTCTCCAGGTTGTAAAGAATTGCTGCAATCTTCACATCCAGAACATGTATGAGTTATATTAATTCCTGAAAAAATACCTCCTTTAATTCTTATGGTTGACGTTATGTTTTTAGCAGTAAATTCACCGTTATTTTCTATTGTAATCTTAGTTTCCGCTATTCCACCTTGAACGTTTGTTATAGCAAACTCAGTTTGAGATATACTAATTTTATGTTTACTCCAGTTACTCTCTTTAAAATATGGATCTCTTGCTTTTATTTCTATGAAGTA
>JAZKSQ010000157.1:0-4061 GCA_036625995.1 Thermoplasmatota archaeon
TAGAAGCATTGATATCCTTAGAAAGATTCAGCCCTACCTCTTCTACTGAAATAACGCTGTCATCACTATACATACGGTCAGCAAGATACTGAGTACGAACCATCTGACTGTCCATCTCATCTTCACAGTACCACTGGTTACCTAGGGCTGTATAGCTGTCATTAACCCAGGAAATATTACCATTATAACCACTATCCATAGCCACAACAGCACCTACACCCTCTTCTCTACTAACTATACCCCATTCACAGGGATAACTGGCATGATGAACCAACCAATTAGCCGCACCACCAACCGTCTCATAATTACCCAACACATACCACATATCATAATCTTCACTATGGCTAGAATTATCAGAAACATACTCCCTATTACCCGATGATAAAAAGCCACTCTGGTCAAAATTACCGATAGCCAAACCCTTTTCGTTTATACCCATACGACAATAAGGACGACCATCATCCTTATGATATCTTCCAAAAGCTATAAAAGAAAAATTATTACCTTCATAATAAAAAGGCTTCATAACGTCAAGACTTCCATGACGGTTCTTCATAAAAACACTACGATTACCACTGCATACAGAGCCTGTAGCAATAAAACCACCACACTCACCCACAGACGAAACAACATCTTTATCATCCAAATCTACACCTTTTTCAACTTGGTTTGAACTATCAACCAAACCAATATATAAAGATGAAAACAAAACAAGCGAGAAAACAATGATTAAACACTTTTTCCCAGTAACAAAATTATTCCTCATAACAAAAATTCTCCCAAAACAAACATACAACTATTTTTTTATCATTTTTTTAATCCCAAAACCCCAATATAAAACTTATTATATAAACAAAATTAAAAAACAAAAACAAAAAACATAATAAAAAAAACTGTAAAACACCTTAAACAAACATAAAAAAACTTTTTATGAAATAAAACACATATACCTTCTGGGAGATAAGATGGGGCATAAAATAAACAAAAAAATATCAATCATAGGAACAATCTTCATAATAATATTAATAGGATTAACTGGATGCAACGAAATGAACCTCGGTGACATGGCTAAATTTTCAATAAAAACCTTCAAAGTAGAACCCTCAATAATAAACCAAGGAGAAACAGCAAACCTAACCTGGCTCGTAACCGGAGCGCAAACAGTAAACATCAACAATGGAATCGGCAACGTCGGAAACACAGGCGACCGAATTATAACACCCACAGAAAACACAACCTATACACTCACAGCAGAAAACAAAACCAAAACACTCACAGCTACCACACAGATAATAGTAAAACAACAAAACGACCAGACAGACGAAAACCAACCCCCTGAAAACACGGGCGTACAGGTGATGGGTACAAACGAACAAATCAAAATACTACTATCCAAAGGAGGATCTAATGCCCCATACACCGACACAACAGGACAAAACGGATTCGATATCTTTTTAGATGGAATAAAAATCAGCCACAACAATTTCAACGTTGGTACAAAGTGGGAAACTGGTGAAAGCATAATCTTAGAAGGTACAATAGCAGGAAAAACTATAACCGCCGGAAACGAATACTCGATCACTGTTCAAATCATGGGTTCAACAGTTTATGACAGCTATGTCACAGTTACAAATGGCCACAGTCAAAACGAAGAACCTGAAAGTGCAAGCATAACCGTAACCGGAACAAATGAGCAAATTAAGATAACGCTAGCTACTAATGAGCCTTATCCAAATGTATCGGGTGATACTGGCTTCGACATCTTTCTAGAAGGAACAAAAATCAACCATAACAAATTCAATATAGGCTCAAAATGGGAGACAGGAGAGAGCATAATCCTAAAAAAAGACGCTACAGGAGCAGATATAACCGCAGGAGACCAATACGCATTGACCGTACAAATACTAGGTTCCGTAGTATACGACAGCTACATAACCGTGGTAAAGTAAAACCCTAGAAAAAAGAAACCAAATAAAAAGACTAGATAGCATTATTCTAATAACAAAAAAATAACCTAGTCGCTATACTTTAAGTCTCCTCTCACATATTTTTATAAAATACAAAAAAGTTTCAATTTTGTTAGTAGATAATGACCCGTAATAGTGAAGAATTCGAAATAAGAGATCCTATATACGGATTTATAACTTTTAATGAATGGGAAAAAGAAATCATTGACCATCCTGCTTTCCAAAGACTAAGGAGGATAACTCAACTAGGACTTACCAGTATGTTATATCCCTCAGCCCGACATAATAGATTTGAACATTCCCTCGGCGTAATGCATCTTACTTCAATGATGTTCGATGCAGTTGTAAACAATAAAGATAACCTCAACATTTTAAAAAAAGAGTTTAAAATACAACCAAGCCGGGCTAGGAAAAACGAGACAACTAGTCAGACTTGCAGGTCTATTACATGATGTCGGACACGGTCCTTTCTCACATATATCCGAAGAAATTATGCCTATCAATAAAAAAACAAATCAACCCTATACCCATGAAAACTATTCCTCAGAAATAATAAAAAACTCCATGAGAGAAGTCATCGAAAATCATGTCATCAATAAAAACAATTTTCAGATAACAGCCGACGAGATAGCAGCTTTAATCGATGGAGATATAAATGTTCTAGAAGATAGAATTTTTTGGAGAGTCTTAATCTCTAGTCAGTTAGATGCAGATAGAATCGATTATCTAATAAGAGATTCATATCATATAGGAGTAAAATACGGGGTTTTAGATTATAAAAGACTATTGAACACTATAGCTGTTGGAATCGATCCTGATGATGAAGAACCAGTATTAGGCATCTATGATGACGGATGGCATGTAGCCGAATCATTAGTGATGGCACGTTACCAAATGTTTACACAAGTATACTTCCACAGAGTTAGAAGAGCATATGACTTCCATCTACAAAAAGCAATCGAAACCATTTTAGAACAAAAAAATTATCCTTCCCCTGAAAAAATCAATGATTATTTAAAATTAGATGATTATAAAGTTTACAACTCAATCATTAATACCGACAGAGATTATCACTGCAATTCAATAAAAAAGAGAAATCATATTAGACTATTACGTAAAACACCTGAGATACCAAATAAAAAAGATGTAAAAAAGAAAAACGACTGGATTGATAAACTAAAAAACAATAACATATGGCATCATGAAGACATAGCCTCAAAAGCATGGTATAAAATGACTGGAGATGAAGAATCAAATCAGATAATGATTATAAACCGTAAAGATCAAAAGGTAAACCCTCTTGCTGAACATTCTAACATCGTTAAAAAGATGGGGGAAATCAAACAAATACGGATATATGTAAAACCTCAAGATAAAAAAAAGGCAGAAAAGATAATATGAAAAAAGAAAACATATTCAAAAAACCAGCTCTTATAGGCTATTTAGTCAAAAAATTCAACGAAAAACATCCTCACAAACAAATCGGTAACACCATAGTACAAAAAATGATGTACCTACTCTCCCGCCAAAACATAGTAGATTTTAACTATTCTATGTATCACTATGGACCTTACTCCAGCGAAGTAAGCAGAGAACTAAATTTTTCTGAAAACACCGGAATCGTAGGAAGTATTTGGAATACCGACAAAGGAAGAAACATCTGGGCAAAGGAAACCCTGGATGAGTTTGAGGAATTTATAGAGGAAGAAGAAAAAGATTCAATAAACAAAATCATCGATAAATACGGAAAATATAGAGCCACTGATCTTGCTATCATAGCCACCGGTTTTTATCTAAGAGACAGATACGACATTCCAGATGAAAAACTAGTAGAAAAAGTCCATTCTCTTAAGAATAAATACACACCTGAGATTATAAAGAAATTGCTAAAAGATTCCGGTATACTTGAATAAATACTTTTAGTTAAATAAAAAAAAGTTGTCTCTATATTTTAATTATAAAAAAAATACATCCCATAATCTCTTTTATATATAAAACACCAAAATCACCCCTATATTTAACTACATGAAGAACCAACAAAATCTCCTCCAGAAGTTTTACATCCTATATTTTTATAAACCTAAAAAAAATTCT
>JAZKSQ010000158.1:0-4049 GCA_036625995.1 Thermoplasmatota archaeon
AGACATTTTAACAAAATTTTCTGTAGCATTAGGCTGTGCGGGCCATATGCTATTAATAAAATGTTTTATCTTTAATTCTCTTGGATGAACAAAAAGTTCACTGTTTCCATCAAGAAGATTATCAAGTAATGTTGTCCCCGCCTTCCTAGGGCCATATATTAATACGGCATTATCTAACCATGAAATTTTCACAAACCTCCTACTGTTTCATATATGATTGCGTGAAGAATATGAAACTAATTCATAAACATTATTGTTTAAAATTAAAAATACCTTTTACAGTTCTAAAAATATTTTCTAAACATTGTAATAACTTTTATACCATTCGACAAATCGATCTAAGCCTTCTTCTATACTTATTTTCGGTTTAAAACCAAGCATTTTTTGTGATTTAGAAATATCAGCATATGTTTCTTTCATATCCCCTGGCTGCATAGGAAGCATGTTCTTCTTCGCTTTTTTCCCAAGTTTTTTTTCAAGAATATTAATAAACTTTAACAAGTTAACTGGTTGGTTATTTCCAAGATTGAAAAGTTCAAAATCAAAACGTTTGTCTAACGCTGAAATTACGCCATCAACGATATCATCAACATAGGTGAAATCACGTTTCATATCACCATGGTTATACACATCGATAGGTTTATCGTTAACAATTCTGTCTGTAAACTTGAAATATGCCATATCCGGTCGACCCCATGGGCCATATACTGTAAAAAACCTAAGACCAGTTATAGAGATATCATACAGATGATGATAAGAATAAGCCATCGCCTCATTAGCAACTTTTGTCGCTGCATAAAAAGAAACCGGTTTATCAATACTGTCTTCAACTGAGAAAGGAACTTTTTTATTACCACCATAAACACTAGATGAGGAGGCATAAACAAAATTTTGTGTTTCAGATGTTCTAGCTATTTCGAGAATATTGGTGAAACCTTCAAGGTTAGACTTCTGGTATTGATACGGGTTTTCAATAGAATAACGCACACCTGCTTGAGCGGCAAGATGACAGATATCGTCTATCTTGTTTTCATCAAAAATTTTGTTTAAACCCTCTCTGTCACACAAATCCTTATGGTAAAAAGTAAAATTCTTGAATTCTTCCAAAATCTGGTTTCTATCCCATTTTAACCTCTGAGAGTAATAATCATTTACACTATCAAGGCCAATAACAGTATAGCCATCTTCCAAAAGTCTTTTTGCTACATGAAAACCAATAAAACCAGCACTACCTGTTACAAGTATACTCATAAGAGAGGAATTCAAAAAAGGATATTTAGTAGTATCGATTCAAAACTCAGCTCACTCAAAACAAAAAATTCTCATACACCCAACCTACCAACCACCATAGTTAATAATTATCAAACACGGCAGATACCAGCTATCTTCCATATATCAAATCTCGCAGATTTAACGGAATAAAAAACCACATATCCAAAGCAACGGTAACCGCAACAGCCACCTTCTCTTTTTCCATTACCAACAATAGCAGATACACCCTCATTTTTTATCAAGGATAGCAGGTGAATCATATATAAACTATAGCAGATTAGTATTACGAAATGCGGCAGTTAATTGCTATACATCTAGCTGTTTAACACTATGAAAAATGATAGTTTACTAGTATTGAAAAAAATTACATGCAGAACGAAATGTAATCTCTAACAAAATTTCACTCTTAATAATTTATAGAGAAACAGCGATTAACCAAGGCTACCCCTGCCCCCTCCCCCTGGCGATATCATGATTATAGATTTATATTATATTTTTCTCTAATTTTTTTATAATCTGGAAGTAAGTTCTTGCTATAAAAATCAATTTCAAATTTTTCCAAAACTGCTAATATATTATTTATTTCCTCCTGAGACAGTCTCTCCTTCCAAGTAGTTAAGGGACTTTTGTTTTTGTTTTTAACATTAGAATCATCAACAGTAGTTTGACTTGGTCTACTTAGATTTAGATAAACATCATCAGGAACCTCAACTCCAAGGAAATCTCCTATACGATTTAATTCTTCGGCAGGATTCGTAATCATTTGCTCGTAGGTGACAAGCATAGTGTTATTGCACAGATTCCAATTCTCCAAGGGGATTAAATAATCAAAACACCAACTCGCTGCTAATTTTTCTTCAAAGCGGTCAAGATTCAAAGCGAATTTGCCTAACCGAGGAAAATCGTTTAAAATCTTTTTAGAAACCATGGGATGATCGGTATTTTCTTCAGTAAATGCTTGGTGAAATATTTGGGAGGCTACCACAGCTAAGGGATGTCTCATGATAAGAATAGATTTAACATTAAAATTCTGATTTAACCACGGCAATAAACGTTGTGCTCTACAAAACTTAAAAATCGTGTAATCAGCAAAAAACACACTTTTCAACCATTCCAACTTCGAGAAAGGAAAATTATTTCTTCCAATATACTTAACTTCTTCTCCTTCGAATATTTTTTCTAAAAATAATTCTATGGTTTGATTGCTTTCATCAACCTTCAGATAAGGTCTTCGCCCCATACCATTTTTTGTATTTTCTCTAAAGGGTTCCCACATCCTTCTAGAATCAAGTGAGGACTCCAAAGTCTCTAAAAACCAGGTAGTTCCGCTTCTTGGACTACCCGTCAAAACGACATTCTGAGGATTGTTAGCGATACTCCCTAAGTACCATATTTCATCAATTTTTTCTTTAATCCAATTTTTTAAAACGTCATCTATATCTGTATTCCGTTTATTAACCATTTTATTTTCCCTACATCCTAGTAAAATATTTTAATTCAGATAAAAATGTTTAAAGAATTTTGTATAGCCTAATATAGTACCTTTCAGAGGATTTCTCTCTCTTTTAAAACCCGCACTGTCTGTAACAAATATACTCATAGAAAGAGAATTCTAAAAAGGATATTTAGTAATATCGATTCAAAACAAAAACAAGTTTATAGCAACTATCGTTTTCTAAAAAACAACCATTAAACTTTTTAATAAAAAACCCCCGGTCACCAACCATACTTCATAATTATCAACCCCAGCATCTACCAGCCGTCTTTCATATATCAACAATAGCAGCCGTCTTAATCAACCTAACAGAAGAAAAAACAAAAAAAACCAGCAAAACCAACAGCAATACCTGCAACACACCATCACCTGCCAAATTTCTATTATCAAAAAAAGCAGCCAAACCCCACTTTTTTATCAACCTTGGCAGGTGAATCATATATGAAAGATGGCAGGTAAGCATTATGAAAAACAGCATTTGGATGTCATTTTTTTCTCAGCAAACCACCTATATAAAGAAGTTGTTAGATAATAATCATTGCTTTCAAAACCAGAAATCTGTTAATAAAAAACTTCTCAAATCAGAAAAAAAATTAAAAAATCCAAAAAAAAAACAGTTTTTTTATCTGATTTCAAACTTTTTTTATTTCAGATATTATCAACTCTAAAGATTTTTCCTTGGAAGGAGGTTTTTCCATCAAACTTTCTAAATCTATGTTCCATCTCTCGCTTAAATCTCTGCATCTTTCAATAAATTCAAATTTATCAAACTGCATGTCATAATATTCCAGTTTTTTTTCAATCAAAGTTTTATCAAACCGGACGTTGTTTTCTAACAACCTAAAAAGATCATAGACATCTCTGACTTTATCTCTAGTCAAAACAGCACGGACCTTTTCCGCAGCAATTTCCGTTTTATCCATTATTTTAATCACATATGGAAGCACATCCTTGTAGACTGGATTTAACTCCACTACATCAGGTTTAAGTAAAACTTCTTCACGTCTACTAACCTCCAACCGAATAGAACAAAACCCACGGTTGTTTCTATACAACGGACCTTTTATCTTCACTCTGAAACCTGCGGTTATATCCTTATCAGTAAAACTATCAACAGTTACAGGATAGTTATAAGATTCAACGGTTTTTACCACTATGTCAGAAAAATTTTTCAAAGATATATTTTTCTTTTCAGTAAAATCTAAATCTTCACTGAATCGGGTTATCAAACCAGTTTTTTGTAAAGCAGTACCGCCTTTGAATACAAGATAATTACTCCATC
>JAZKSQ010000159.1:0-4030 GCA_036625995.1 Thermoplasmatota archaeon
AAGAAGAACAATACCATTCTGTAATGAAAATAGAATAAAAAAAAATGTTTTTTTTATTCCCAGTCTGTCGGAAGTACTTGTGTCTCTTTAATGTTTCTTGGTGAAAGCCATCTTAATAGATTAAGATAAAAACCTGCTTTATCGTTAGTTCCAGAATGACGAGCCCCGCCGAAAGGCTGTCTTGCCACTACAGCACCTGTAGGTTTATCGTTGATATAAAAATTACCTGCAGTGTATCGAAGTTTACTTTCTGCAGTTTTTATAGCATAACGATCTTGTGCCATAATTGAGCCAGTTAAACCGTAAGGCGTAGATTTGTCACAAAGTTCTAATGTCTCTTCATAGTCTTCATCTGCATATACATAAACTGTAACCACTGGACCAAATATTTCTTCAGTGATTAATTTACCTTCAGGATTATCTGTCAAAACGATAGTCGGCTTTACGAACCATCCTTTTTGATCGTCATATTCTCCTCCAACTAAAATTTCATATTCCTCTGATTTTTTTGCATGATCTATATAAGATGTTATTTTCTTATATGCATCTTCATCTATCACTGCTCCAAGGAAATTATCGAAATCTTCAACTGAGCCCTGTGTTAATTTTTCTGTTTTTTCTATCAACATTTTTTTCATTTGTTCCCATTGGCTTTTCGGTATATATGCACGTGATGCAGCTGAACATTTCTGTCCTTGATAGCCGAATGCTCCATGGATGATTCGGTCAACTGTTTTATCTACATCAGCAGTGTGATGCATGAAAATAAAGTCTTTTCCACCTGTTTCTCCTACTATCCGGGGAAAATTCTTGTATTTTGTTATATTGTTTCCTACGGTCTTCCAGATAGTTGTCAATGTCTTATAGCTTCCTGTAAAATGCAGTCCAGCAAAATCTGGGTTTTTCAACACAACGTCAGCGTTTTTACTGGAGAACGGAACGAAATTAATTACGCCGTCGGGTATACCTGCTTGTTGTAGAACTTTCATTATTTCATAGTTAGCAAAGGATACTACTCTTGCTGGTTTCCATAAAACCGTGTTTCCTACCATAGCAGGCGCTGTGGGAAGATTTCCTCCTATAGAGTAAAAGTTGAATGGTGGTACAGCGAGTATGAATCCTTCTAATGGACGCCAGTCTAAACGGTTGGTTTCCCCTGGATGTTGATTGGGTTGACCTTCATATATTTGTTTTGTAAAATAGGAGTTGAAATTCCAGAAGTCGACTAGTTCTGCTAAATCGATTTCTGCTTCATAGGTGTTTTTAGATTGGTTCATCATGATAGCCGCTATGTTACGAAATCTTTTCGGTCCTTGTAGAAGACTAGCTGCGTTTTTAAAAATCGCTATACGATGATACCAGTTTATTTTCGACCATTCCTGGTGTGCCTTCATGGCGGCATCAATTGCTTTTTTAAGTTCTTTTTTCCCAGCTAGATGTGCTTTGGCTAAAACAATATCTTTATCATGGGGCGAACGGATTTCAATAGTGTCGTCTGTCCTTATTTCTTCGCCGTTTATGATTAAAGGAATTTCTATCGGCTCGTCTTTTATTTTTTCTATTTCTTTTTCTAATTTTTCCCGGTTAGATGAACCTTTCTCATAGGTAAGGATTTTATCCATGTCATTTTCTGGTTTTTCAATATTCCAAATCATTGCTTTTTTATTCCTCCTCTATATCAAACTTTACTCCTTGCGCAAGAGGTACATCTTTTCCATGGTTGATTGTCACGGTTTGTCTTCTAGCATATATTTTCCATGCGTCACTGCCGCTTTCTCTTCCTCCACCGGTGTCTTTTTCACCGCCGAAGGCACCTCCGATTTCAGCGCCAGCTGTACTGGTGTTGACATTCGCTATTCCACAGTCTGATCCATGTTGAGATAAAAAGTATTCTTCTTCTCTTATGTCGTTGGTGAAAATAGCTGAAGATAAACCCTGAGGTACATTGTTATGGATCCGTAATGCTTCTTCGATTGTTTGATATTTTATGACATATAGTATCGGTGCGAAAGTTTCTTCTTTAACAATTTCCATATCGGGTGAGGCTTCTATGATGGTAGGTTCGACATAAAAACCGTCTTCTAGGTTTTTTATGTCTTTGATATCTCCTCCTGTTATCAGACGCCCGCCTTGTTTTTTAGCTTTTTTTACAGCTTCTTTAAAGTTGTCGACAGCCTTCTGATCTATAAGGGGCCCGACTAGCACCTCTGGATCTAAAGGGTTTCCTATGTCTACGTTTTCATATACCCGGGTTATTTTCTTTAAAAATTTGTCATATATGTTTTCATGTAGGATAAGTCGGCGTGTTGTGGTGCAGCGTTGTCCGGCTGTTGCTAGCGCGCCAAATGCTACGCCTTTTACAGCGTTGTTTATATCGCATTTGTCGGTTACAATCGCTGCGTTGTTTCCACCTAGTTCCAGTAATGTTCTTCCAAGTCTTTTCCCTACGATTTCGCTGACTTTACGGCCGGTTTTTACCGATCCTGTAAATGAAATTAATGGAAAACGTCTATCTTTTAAAAAGTCATCTCCGATTTCACTTCCTTTCCCTACGGTCAAGAAAAATATTGGCTGAACGTTATGACGTTTGAACACTTTGTTTATTATGTTGATAGTGGCAATAGCGGTTAAAGCGGCTTTACTTGATGGTTTCCAGACTGTGACATCTCCAACGACCGCTGCGATAAATGAATTCCATGCCCATACAGCTGAAGGAAAGTTGAAAGCGGTTATAACGCCAACTGGTCCAAGTGGTTTATATTGTTCATACATCCGATGATGTTCTCTTTCACTGGTCATGGTGTTGCCGTAAAGCTGACGTGCTAGACCGGTTGCAAAGTATCCTATATCTATCATCTCCTGTATTTCTCCCTGGCCTTCTGATATGGTTTTTCCTGCTTCTAATGATACTAGTAGACCTAATGATTCTTTATGATTTTTTAGATCATCGGCTATTTCTTTGATTATTTCACCGCGTTTTGGACCTGGTACTTCTCTCCATTTTTTAAACGCTGATTCAGCAGAATTTATAACTTTATTGCAATCTTCTTTTGTAGCCAGTGCTATAGAACCTATTTTTTCACCATTAATCGGTGAGATACTGTCGATTTTTTGTTTATCTTCGGTTTCTCCCCATTTTCCAGAAAAAACACCTGGGTTTATTTTTTTGATATCACAATCTTTGGTAACTTGTTTTAAAGCGTTTTCAAAATTCATATTGCCTTCAAGTAACGTGTCAAATAATAGGCCTTATATTAACCTTCTCTTTTTAGTTTTTTTTAAACTGAACTTAAAGGTAAATAAGTGTAACATTTGTATGAAAAAAAAAGATTGAATTAGTTTTTTTTGATGAGAATAAGTCAGTCTGACATCTTTTTTTTGGATTTTTATTCTATATGTTTTTGGTTTTTTTTATTCCTAAGGATTATTAAATATTTGTTTGATATATCCTTGTTTTTAAATGAAGAGGTTTTAGGTGAAAAGTAGATATGAAGGTTAAATGTGATAAATGTGGTAAAGAATACAGGGAGATGTTTGATTCTGTGGTTAGATGTGATTATCTTGAACCAGGTAAAGGTAAACCCTATAAATGGCATTTATGTATGAGTTGTAGAAAAAAACTTATAGGTTGGTTTGAAAAATAAAAAAAATTTCTATTATTTTTTTTCAGTCTTTGAATTTTCTTGTTTTGATATGTTTTTTAATTACGTTTTCAATGGTATCGGTGTCACCTAATCCAGCTAGACAACTTTTCCCTTCTACCATTTTTACAGCCTGAGGTAGACGGTCAGTTTTGATAGAAAAACCAGTGTTTTGTTCTAGTATATCTGATATTTCTTCTTCGTTTTTTAGATACCTGAAAGGTGGTATCTCTTCCTCCTTTTCATCTTTTTTTTGATGCTTATCTATTATCTTATCAATTACATGGTTTACATAAAGTGTATGATCTCTCATTTTTTCTCTACCTATCCTAGCGACAAAAAAATCTCTCTTTTTTTTGTAAAGTTAAAACAAATGCTTTTTTAAATAT
>JAZKSQ010000160.1:0-4016 GCA_036625995.1 Thermoplasmatota archaeon
GAATTGTAGATGGACAAAATGAAAATAATACTTGGTTAGCCGTTTAGAATATCGTTTTTTTGGATTTATTTTTTTCTTCTTTCTAGATTTATAATCGTGGATAGCGATCGCTATCATTAATTACTGTTGAGTAAATATAGTTGTTGAGGCTTTGAATAATTGTTATCTAAGCCGATGGAGGGATTTGAACCCTCGATCTGCTGATTACAAGTCAGCCGCTCTTCCGGGCTAAGCTACATCGGCATAAAACAACTTTTTTTTTGTTATTGTTTTTTTTGGATGGTAATGTCAAAACCTATATAAAATTGTCTGGGTGAGTATGATTTAATTTTGTTGATGTTTATGTTTTGGATATTGTATTTTTTTTGTTTGGCTTTTTTTTCTATTTTTTTTATTAGTTTTGATGTTTCTTCTTCTGTTAGTATTGAGTATAGATGTATTGTGGCTTGTTTTTTAGTGTTTTTGAGTGCGTGTTTTATATATTTGTGTGATTTGAAGGGGAGGTTCATTATTATTCTGTCGAATTTTTCGTTTATGGTTTCAGGTATTTTTTTTGCGTCTTTTTTATAGATTTTTATTTTATCTGCTACATGGTTTTGTACTATGTTTTTTTGTGCGTATTTTATGGCATTGGGGTTTTTGTCTACGGCTGTTATTTTTTTGGGTTTGCTGTGTTTGGCTATCATGATGGCGAATGGTGCTACTCCGGTGAACATGTCGAGGATGTTTTCGTTTTTTTTGACTTGTTGTGTTATTCTTTTTCTTTCGTTGGATAGTCTTGGTGAAAAATAGGTTTTTTTTATGTCTAGTTTTATTTTTATTCCGTATTCTTTGTGTGTGGTAGTGGTTTTTTGTTCGCCTGCTATTATTTCTATGTTTCTGGTTCTGAATTCGCCTGATACTGGTTTTATGTTGCATATTGTTTTGATATGTGGATGTGTTTTTAGTAGTGCTTTTCCGATTTTGTTTTTATGTTTTTCTAGTTGTTCTGGTATTTTGATTAGTATTATTGTTCCTATTATGTCAAATGATGTGGGTAGAAATTTTTTTAGTTTTTTTGGGATTTTTGCTATTTTTTTGTAGTCTTTTATTTTTTTGGTTTTTTTTGGAAATTTTTTTTCTGTTATTTTGAATTCAGAGTTGGTTTTGATTTTTTTTTTGAGTGGTATGTATAGTTTGTTTTTGTCTTTGATTAGTTTTAGGTTTTTTTTCACTAGTTTTTTTTGGAATAGTTTTTTTCTTATTTTTTCTGCTTTTTTTAGCGGAATAGATGCAGCTAGGTTTTTTTCTTTTTTACTCATAAAAAAAAATTTCTTATAAACTCTGTTTTTTTTTCTGATTTTTTTTGTGGTTAATTCGGTTTTTATGATTTAATCTTTATCCAAATTTTTTTTCCTGTCTTTTTTTGTTTTTTTTAGTTCTTTTTTGTAAAGTGTAAAGAAAATCTTTTAAATATGTTTTTCTTTATGTTTTACATTATGTTTTCGAGACGGGAGATATTGATGTTTAAGTTTTTGCCGGGGACGGTATCGGATATGGCGGATAGGTTAAATGTTTATCCGGGTACGGTTTCGAAGATAACTGAAAGAATGATGAAGAATGGTCTTGCTAGAAAGCAGAGGGAAGGAAAAAAGGTTTTTATCTATAAGGAGCAAACTGGTCATTCACAAGAACTAGAGGAGATAATTGATTTTTTTCCTAGGCTTCCTATCGAAGAAATACTTTCATATTCTAATCTTAAATTGATATCCTGGCTGGGCTATCCTTTAGATTTGGATGAACTCTGTCAGATAGTTGATGTAAGTAGACAATGGATTTATAAAAAAATTAGGGAGCTAGGCAGCTATGGAATAATAACGAAGGAAAAAAAGGGTTTCGCTATAAATCCTTATCATAGAAAGATTCAGGATTTTGCAAAAAAATATTATGATTATAAAAATCATCGAAAGGTTAAATCAATCGCTGAAGATGCATCTATTATTTGGCAACATGGAAACGAGTTTTTGTTTAAAACAAAAAAAGATATTGAAAGTTATCAAGGTACAGCTGTTGTGGTTTTTTCAAAATATAATCTACCGATGACTGGTGATTATAAATACTACTATAATACAGAGAGAAAACTGGAGACTGCGGATTTTATTTTACATACCGTTTTGATTAACCCTTTAAGTAAAACCTATAATGGTTTTGCATGTCTTTTATATGAAAAAACAAAACCTTCTGATTTAGTTAAAAAAGCAAGGATATATGGCCTGGTAGAACATGTTGAAAAAATGATTTCTTTTATAAAAAATGAAGGTTCTGAAAAAAATTTTTTGCCCAGCTGGGATGAATATGAATCTTTAGCAAAACAATATGGTGTAAGATAGACATGAAAATGTTTGATAGATGTTACATAGAAAAAGAGCTGAAGAAGCTAAATGCATTTCTTTCTAGGCAGATTTCTATCTATGTTATAGGTGGAGGTGCTATGGGTTTTTATGGTTTAAAGACGGCTACCAAAGACATCGATGTTTTATTGCCTTCAGAAAAACAAGCGTCTTTGCTGATAGAAACACTCTGTCAGAGTGGATATAAAAAAATTAAGACAAAAGATCCCGTTTATGTAGACATGAAAGCTAGGGAGATAATTGAAAACAATGATGGGTTCCGATGGGATATATTTGTAAACAAGGTATGTGGAGGTTTATCGTTTTCAAATGGCATGAAAAAACGAGCTGAAGAGTTTAAAAATCTAGGTAACATAAAGATTTTTCTTATTTCACCTGAAGACATATTTATTTTTAAATCAGTAACTTCCAGAGCTCGTGATAGAGAAGATATGTTTACTTTATTTTCACATGGTCTAGATGTTGAGGTAATTAAAGACGAAATTAAAAAACAGACAAAAATAGATGACAACAAAGGGTGGTTGTCATATTTTTTTGTAGGATTAGATGAAATGGTTAAAGAATACAACATAATCTTTCCCAGTTATGATGAATTCTTAAGTTTAGCTGAGAAAGAAATGTTGGAGACATTAACATTTAATTTTATTCAGAAAAAACCACGGACGTTAAAACAACTGTCATCGGTTTTAAAATGTGATAAAAACAAGATTGAAAAAATAATTGAGAAACTGTTACGGGATAATAAGATAAAAAAATCTAAAGACCGGTTTTATGCCAATAGCTAAAACTTTGTTTTAAAAAATTTTTTTGTAGAAAAACAGGGTTTTTTTAGACTGTCATACTCTTATTTTTAACTATCGTTTCTTTAATATTTTTTTTAGTCCCGCCTCCCGGATTTGAACCGGGGACCTGCCGGTAGCTGCCAATCCCAAAAATTTTTTTTGGGATCAGTTTTTTTGGGTCTACAGCCGGCCGCTCCGGCCAGTCTGAGCTAAGGCGGGAAAAAAAAACAAAACTAAAAAAACCTCTGTCGTTTGGTTTTTTTGGGTTTATGCGAATAGAGATAGGTATATTTATTAATTAAGGTCGAAATACATCAAAAACAACAAAAAAAAGTTTACATCTAAAAGTTTTCTATGGGTGGAATATGAAGTTCGGGATAATAGTATGTCCAAAATGCAGGAGAGCAAAAGCAATAAAACTAACCTGTAAAACTACCCGTTGTCCGTTTTGTAATCATACAATTAAAATCAGTAAAAGAAAGATTTTTCATAAAACAGATTCGCGAAAAGAAATACAAAACGCTATAGGCTTGGTTAATGCCGATATCGATGGAAGATATGATGATTTTAAAAAACAGCTTGAAGAAAAAAAGAAAAAACAAGATGGTTGAGAACAAACATTTATAAACAAAATCATGTTTTAAACCCAAAAAAAACAAGTTTTTTTTAGGGTGAAAAAAAGATAGATGTCGTCGATAAAAAGGCTTATACTTGACGTATTAAAACCACATACGCCTTCTATTATAGAGGTTGCAACTCGTCTAGGTGGACTGGATGGAATATATGGTGTAAATATCTCTCTTGAAGAGGTAGATAAGGATACAGATAGCGTAAAGATAACTAT
>JAZKSQ010000161.1:0-4007 GCA_036625995.1 Thermoplasmatota archaeon
GAAAGGTGAATAATGTTGTCGTTAAAATTATTGTGAGAAATAGAACTATTAATTTAGGAACTTTTGCATTCATATTTATCCTTCACTCCTCATAACCTTAATTTGAGTTGTGTATAAAAACGTTTCTATTTTGTTTTTTTATATGTTTGTTGGTTTTGAATACTTTGTTTTAATTATTCCCTATGTTTAAAAAAATATTTCTGTTGAAATAAATATGTTGTTTTTTTTTAGGTCCATGGTTTTACCGTTACTTGTAGATGTAATTGCTGATATGCCTCTTTGTTTTTTTGTGTGTATAGTTCTTTGTAGTCTGCTCTTTTGGTATATTCTTCTGTAGGATGAGTAAAAAGTAGGAATGTTAGTTTATGTTTTCCTTGTCTGTATATTGATATAGTATGATTTTGTTCCCATTGCGGCGTCCATTTTTTTTCTATATCTACAGATGTATGGTTTAGTCTTGCGGTGTATTTTCCCATATACCACATATGGTTGACGTTGGTTTGATTGTTTTTTGTGGTTTGGTTTATCAGCCATATTTCTACAGTATAATTTATTGTTTTTTGTTCATGGTTGACTATTCCTATGGTTACTTTTTCTTGTTCTCCTACGAGTAAATCTATAGGGTAGTCGGCTAGTTTTCCTTGTGATCCAAGTAGATAGAATTCAGTGAATTTTTCTCCTGTTTTAGGTGTAGTAATTACATATATTAGTGTTATTGCTGCTATGATTATCGATATGGTTAGTATGATGGTGAGTATTTTATCTATTTTGTTTTGATACTGGGGTAATTTTATCTCTATTTTTCTATGTAGACGTTTTCTTTCGGGTGTTTGTTTCCATCTTATATAAGATGTGACACTAGTTATTGTTATGAATATGTAGGTGGCGGTTATGGTGCTGGGTAATGTTATTCCATATGGCGTGTAGTTTAGCCCTAGTCCTATGAGTGGTACTATTGATAGTGATAGCCCGAGGCTTAGTGCTATTCTTTCTATGGTATCTATTTGTTCTGTTGTGGGAAACAGTGTATATATTAAGGTGTATCCGGGTATAAATAATATATATGGTAGTCCTAGTATTATCCGTATTGGATT
Source organism: Thermoplasmatota archaeon (assembly GCA_036625995.1). Classification (GTDB taxonomy): domain Archaea; phylum Thermoplasmatota; class E2; order DHVEG-1; family DHVEG-1; genus JAZKSG01. The sequence goes on from JAZKSQ010000161.1 coordinate 1,095, forward strand.
TTGTATTTGTAGTAGTGTTATAGGTAAAAGTATGGTGCTTATAGCTAGACATATTGTTATGTCTATAGGTGTTTTTTTGAATGTTAGACTGATTTTTTTATGTTTGTTTCTCATGTAATACCCTGGTTTTTTTTATAGGAGTTGATGTTTTATGTGTTTTTTATTATTTTTTAATCGTTACTTTAAAAGTTTTTTTTAGTAAAATTTAATAATAAAAGCAGTTATTAGTTTTTTTTTGAGTTAAGCTAGGAGGATAATTTAGTTTATCTGTCTCTAAAGTTGATGGGTTAATAAGATGGATTATTTCTTGTTACTTGGATGGCTTTTACTGCCATTAATAGCATCAGGTAATCTTCTTTATCTATGTTATCTATATTATAGGCAGCCTGATAAACGTAAATTAGTTTTTATTATAGCTTTTTTTGGAGCAACTTTAAGCTATATTTATCCATTTTTTGAATATATTGGTTTTAATACAGGGTATCTAGGTTATAGTTACTTTAGTTGGGCTAATGTCCCTCTTATTATAGCTGTTTTCATAGCGGCTAATGACTATATTTTAAAGCCTAAACAATACGATTATATTTTCAAGATCTTTTTTGTGTTTTCAGTTATCAGTTTTTTAGTTCCTTTTATTCCTTTAGAGACTGTTATTTATTCGACTTATCTGCGTATGTTTGTTGCAATTGAGATAAATTTTGCTGCCCTGTATGGTTTTTTGAAAACCCGACATGTTTCCTATTTATTGTTTATTTTAGCTATAATGTCACTTTCTATAGGTGGCATGACTCCTCTTAGAAATGAAAATAATATAGGTATTTTTGCCAATATGATTGGTCTTATTTTCCTTGGTTTGATATTTTTTATTCCAGAGAGTGAAAAACATGGTGTTTCTTCTTATTTCAGGTTGGAAGATCGTTTAAGGGATACTAAACGTGCTTTAGATGAAACTAAGGAGACTTTTGAGGTATTGTTTAATGAGATGGTTGATGCTGTAGCTATTGTAGATCGTAAGGGAAAAATTTTGGAGGCATCAGAAAAGTTTTTTAATATATTGGATGTAGATAGAGAAGATGTTGTCGGTAAGAATTTTTTGACTTTACCTTTTTTTGATTTAAAAACAAAGAGGAAATTATTAAAAAATGTTGCTTTGCGTTTAGCAGGAAAAAAAATCCCTCCATATGAAGTGAAAATTGAGACAAAGGACGGTGACTTTATTCCTTATGAGATACATGCTGGAAAGGTCCATTATAAAGGAAAGATTGCGGATATGGCTGTTTTTCGTGATTTAACAGAACGTAAAAAAGCAGAGAGGGCTTTACGTAAAAGCGAAGAAAAATACAGGACAGTTTTCGAAAGCACGGGTACAGCTATGGGAATTTTCAATGAATATAGTGTTATAACTATGATAAACTCTAAATTTGAAAAACTTAGTGGATATTCTAAAGATGAGATAGTAAATAAGATGCATTGGTATGACTTTGTTACAGAAGAATACAAGAAAAAAATGATGGATTATCATGATAAAAGAGATAAAAAAAATGCTGATATACCTAATGAATATGATTGCGCCATCGTCGATAAAAAAGGTTCTATTAAAAAGGTACATGTAAGTATTAGTTTGATTCCCGATACTAAAAAAAGGATAGTTTCTCTTTTAGATATAACAAATCTTAAAGAAATGCAGGAAAAACTTCGTGATATGAATAAGAATCTAGAAGAAAAGGTTAAGGAAAGAACATCTAAAGTCAACCATCTTTTAAAACAGAAGGATAAGTTTATCAATCAGCTTGGCCATGACCTTAAGAATCCTTTAGGTCCAATAATTAATCTTTTACCTTTGTTAGATAAAGAAGATATATCTGACGAGGAAAAAGATGAGATTATGGATGTAATAAGTCGTAACGTTGATTATATTAAAAACTTGGTGGAAAAAACGTTGGATCTTGCTCGTTTGAATTCTCCTAATAGTGTTTTTAATTTTGAAAAAGTAAATATTTCTGATTTGTTGGATGAGGTGATCTCTAATAATAGGTTTTTGTTTGATAAAAAAGGTATTGATGTAAAGATTTTGTCTAAATCTGATAGTGTTTTATATGTTGATCATCTTCATATGATTGAATTGTTTAACAATCTGTTAAATAACGCGGTGAAATATAGTCCAGCTGGTGGAAGAATTTGGATTGATGTGGAGAGAAAAGAGGAATGTTTTTTGTTTTCTGTAAAGGATGAAGGTCAGGGTATGACTGAAAAACAGGTTAGACATGTTTTCGATGAGTTTTATAAGGCTGATCAGAGTCGCCATGATTTTGATAATAGCGGTTTGGGTACTACTATTTGTAGACGTATTGTGGAAAAACATGGCGGAAAAATCTGGGCTGAAAGCCCAGGTATAGGCAAAGGTAGCATTTTTTATTTTACTATTCCTTTAAAAGAAAATGACGATGATAGCATGAATCGATTTGAGGGGGATGTTGTTTCCTCATATGAAGATGTGATAGAAGAGGTAGATAGTTTTTTGTATACCGATTAACCAAATATTTTTTTTGCTTGATTCGATTTATATTTTTTTTATTGTATAAACGAATCTCCTTCCATCAGGTTAGATCGTTTTTTAATTATTTTTTTATTCTTTTTTGTGTTAACGATTTTTTGAAGTTTTTGAGTTATATTTTCCATTTTACTTTTTTTCACCTCCCAAAAAAAAAGATAGAGTAAAAAAAAGACTGTTTTTTTTTAGGCGTTTTTTAGTTTTTTTACGTTTTTTGCTTTAAGTCCCTTTTCTGTTTTTTCTATCTGGTATTCAACTCTGTCGTCTTGGTATATTTCTATACCTGCGGGTATTTCGTTTCTATGCACAAAGACTTCTTTACCGTTTTTTCAAGTTATGAATCCATATCCTTTTATGTAGTC
>JAZKSQ010000004.1:0-20114 GCA_036625995.1 Thermoplasmatota archaeon
ATAATTACGTGCTTTTCTGAAGTAGGTTGAGGCGTAAATATATTTTATTGCATTACATACTTCCTTGAAACGAAGATCTGTTTCCCAGGACTCATTTGGTAGGAACATTGAGGCATAGACACCAGCAAAAGGTTGAAATAAGGAATCTTCTAGAACTCCAGATGAACGGATGATTAAAGGTTTTCGTGTTTTTCTTATAAAAGATCTTACATCCCCTAGAATTGTAGCTGGTAAATCCGCCTCTATAAATTTTGCCGCTATCCTCTCGTCTGATAGGTTTAAAATATCTCCTTTTAATAAATCGTTTTGATTCAAAAATTTGTCAAAAACATCAGTTGATAAGACTACAGTTCTTGGAACTGTAATACTTAGGTTTCTAAACAGTGAGTTTGAGAGATATTTTTTAAATATTTTGGATATAAACGCTATTCCCCGGGCTTTCCCACCTAAGGCGCCCTTTCCTATACTCCTTATTTTCACTTCGTCCTCTTTTTCTATCCGCTGAAATCTTTTTATAGCTAGTTGATTTAAAGAATATTTATAGTCCTCAAGACAATCAAGTAAATTTTTCTTTAAGAGATCTGAATCTTTATCATTATCTTCATGATATGAAATTATTTTTGATAATTCGAATTCTCCGATTGAATATAACCATTCAGAAAAAGTTTTTCCTTTGCTTATTTCGTATATCGATTCATCATCTGAACTTAATAAAAAATTCTGTAGATCGTCTAAATTTTTGATTTTCGTTTCCTTATTTTTATTTATAATACTTATCTCAGTAGGTCCGATCTTTTTTCGGATAAATTTTTTTATTACCTCTGAAATATCAGCAGCATACTTTGAAGTAAATTCTATGTTTTTTAGATTAATTTCTTTTTTTTCTAAGGGTTCTGATGATTGAATAAGAATTGGGAGTTCCGGTTTCTGTTTTTTTATTTTTTTGGTGAGTTTTAATCCGGCATTTTTGATTTCTTTATTTCCTTCCCCTAGGTGGTTATCCGTTATTATACAACATATGTTGTCTTCAAATCTACTAAACATTTCTTCAGCTTTTTTTAGATTTGATGCAAGTATAATAAAAGGCTTTCTAAGAAAACGCAGATTTTTTTGATTCTCATCCAAATCTTGATTTATTATACGGTTTAAAAATTCCTTTATTTCCTCGTGTATAATAGTTAGATATTTTGAATAAAACTGTATTGAATCTTCTACTAGTAAAACAACTTTGAATTCTTCATCGCCTTTTATTATATCTAGGTTTTTTGAGTCCTCTACGTATTGGACTATATCAAGAATTATTCTTCCATCACCATTCCAGGTGAAAAAATTCATGAATAAGTTGTCTTTATCCTTTTTGGATATTTTTTTAAGGTATTTCAAATCATTAGATAATAAAACCATCTCTATGTCTTGAATGGTTTTTATTTTTTTACTGAAGCTTAGCAGATTTTTCTTGCCTTTCGGTTTGTCAAAAATAAGTAATAAATCAAATTTTTCTTTTGATAATTTTTTTAAACATTCTTGTTCATCTTCAACATGTGTTATACTTGGAGTTTCAATACTTTCTGTGTGTGAATACAAATCTGAAAAAAGATTTTTTAATCTGCCTTCTTCTTCTAGAAGGAAATAATCATAAGAAGAAGAAAAAATCAAGATTTTTTGAATAAAAAATTTTCTTGGTGACTTTTCAGTTTCTAATTTAATTTCTTCTTTTCGTTCCGTTTTTTCCCCAGTTATTTTTTCTATTGTAGATAATATTTTTTTCTCTTTGCTTTTTTTAACCATATATTATTGTATCTATTTTGTGATTATACCCAACCTCTTAGTTTACAGGCTTCGGCAACTCTTGAAATTGCTATCATATAGGCTGCGTCGGTTACCCTAATATTCCTTCTTTTCGATAATTCCCATACTTTATAAAATGCATCTGTCATTTTATTATCTAATTTACCAAGAACTTCTTCTTTAGGCCAATAATAGTTTTGATTGCTTTGAACTTGCTCAAAGTAACTACAAACTACTCCACCAGCATTTGCTAGGAAATCAGGGATGATTACAATGTCTTTTTGGTCCAATATATCTTCTGCTTCTGGAGTGATGGGGCCATTAGCTCCAGATATAATCAATTTTACGCTCGGCTTTATACTTTCGACATTTTCTTCGCTTATTGCGTTTTCTAAAGCTGCTGGTATAAGAATATCTACTTCCTGTTCTATCCATTTCTCACCAGGTAATACCTCATAGGCTTTTTTTTCGGCCTGTTTTTTATTAATCGTGCCAAATCTATCAGTAATTCCTCTTAATTCCTTTAGGTTAATTCCATCGTTTTTGAAGTAAGTATAAGAACAACTATCTTTTTGGTCCCAGCATGAAACTGATAATACTTTTCCGCCTAATTCTATGAATAGTTCTGCGGCATATTGGCCGACATTTCCAAAACCTTGTATTGAAGCCTTGGCTTCATTTATATCAACATCCATTTCTTTTAATGCTTCTCTAAGTATGTAAACTATTCCATAACCTGTAGCCTCAGTTCTACCTAACGAGCCGCCTAGCTGAACTGGTTTTCCGGTTATTACTCCCGGGTATTGGCCACCATGTATAGCTTGGTATTCATCCATCATCCAAAGCATATGTTGACTGTTAGTCATTACATCAGGAGCTGGGATGTCCTTTACTGGGCCAATGTCTCTTGATATTTGTCTTACCCACCCTCTGCATAAATTTTCCTGTTCTCTTTCCGATAGATCGTGAGGATCGCATATCACTCCGCCTTTACCTCCTCCTAGAGGTATGTCAACTACGGCGCACTTCCATGTCATCCACATAGATAAAGCCCTAACCGTATCTATCGTTTCCTGCGGGTGAAATCTTATCCCTCCTTTACAGGGGCCTTTAGCATCATTATGCTGTACTCTAAAACCTTTAAATGTTTTTACTTTTCCGTCGTCCATCTTAATTGGTATTAAAAAGTGATACTCTCTTATCGGTTCTCTTAATAATTCTTTAGTTGAATCATCTAAATCTAGCTTCTCTGCGACTCTATCAAACTGTTTTTGTGCCATTTTGAAAGGATTATACGATTCTTTAGCCATTTTTTAATTTCCTCCTGATTTTTTGGTGGCGATGACCACATTGAAAAACTCCTTTATATATTTGGGTTACAAAAATATACGGCATTAATGTACAATTTGGTCAATGTTTTATTAAATTTTTTGACATTTTGTTGGTTTTTTTTGTTCCGGGGTGTTTTTTTTCAGTAAAATTTAATCTACTTTTTTTTAATCTTCCATAATTTCCTTTCAATCCATGCCAAAGATAATTTTTGAGGTTTAATGGTATGAATCATTTTGGAGGACAAAATTGTATTAGAAATACCTCCTATCTGTTCAGGAAATCTAGATATCAATTCATGGCCCATATTAAAAAAATGTTCAATATTTTCAAATGCAGAAAAGATTAAAAAATTATATCTGCCAGTACTTGCTTCTTGGGCTTTGGAAATATTTTTGTTGGATAATATATATTTTTTGATTTGGTCATTCCCTGTCTTAACTTCTATTAAAGAAATCACCAGATTATACCCCGGAGGTATAAATAAATTAGGGAAATAACATTTTGGTTCCTCGATAATACCCTCTTCAATCATAGTTTCCGTTCTATGTTTTATAGTTTTCCGATCAACACCCAACTCTCTAGATAGAAAAGAATCGTTTCTCTGAATGTTCTCTCCCTTCATCAAACCATACATAAGTTCAAAAGATTTTTTATCAATTTTATTTCCATTAAGAGTAATATTCTCCTGTTTCTCAATCTTTTTTTTAATATTGTCAATGTAACAGTTAGGTCTATATTTGAATGTCAAACTATTGCTGAATATATTAGCAGTTGCGGCAGCTCTGTTTTCTCTTGTTGGAATTTTTTTCTCCTCGACGATTTTTTCACGCCATGAATGATATGATTTTAAATTTTCAAAAAATTCAATTAAAAAGGTATTATATGGGCCTTCCATGCAGGAAAAAGCAGCAAAAATGTTAGAGTCATCTTTCAAAAATTCAATAACTTCAGGGATCCGTGGCATATCAGCCTTTACTAATATTAGTAAAGGATATTTTTTATAAAGATGGGGGAAAGAGTAAAAAGGAGGATTCAAAATTTTATTTTCATATAGATAATTTATTCTTCTCTTAACTGTCGCACGGTGAACACCTATTTTTCTAGCATTAGCCCTTATATTTACGGAAACACCCTCACCCGATACTAGATACCGAAGAATGCAAAGATTAAGTTCATCATCCAATAAGTCCATAACATAAAAGCAAAAATTAATACCTTTTATATCTTTTTATTAAATAAAAAGGAAGAAGTAATGTATTATTTATATTACTCCCTGATCAATCATCGCATCTGCAACTTTTACAAATCCACCGATGTTTGCTCCTTTAACGTAATCTACAAAATCTTTTTCCTTACCATATTTCATACAGGTAGCATGTATACTTTTCATTATATCATGAAGTTTTTTGTCAACTTCTTCTCGAGACCAGTTCATATGTAAACTATTCTGAGACATTTCAAGACCGCTTACTGAAACCCCTCCGGCATTAGCTGCTTTTCCAGGAGCAAAGAGTATTTCTGCATCTTGGAAAATTTCTATTCCTTCTGGTACAGTGGGCATATTAGCTCCCTCTGTAACACATATACAGCCATTATCTACTAGAGCTTTTGCATCATCCTTACTTATTTCATTTTGAGTAGCTGATGGAAATGCTAAGTCACAGGGAATATTCCAAGGTCTTTTACCAGCTTCGTAATCTACATTGTATTCCTCTGCATATTCTTTAATTCGTCCTCTTTTGACATTTTTTAATTCCATTACAAAATCTAGTTTCTCTCGGTCTATCCCATCTGGATCATATATCATACCTGATGAATCGGATAATGTAACTACTTTACCTCCAAGTTCCAAGACTTTTTCACATGTATACTGTGCTACATTACCAGATCCTGATATGGCAGCGGTTTTTCCTTTTATGTTATCCTTTTTGGTCTTCAGCATTTCTTGGGCCATGTATGTAGCTCCATATCCTGTCGCTTCTGGACGGATAAGACTCCCTCCCCATCCAAGTCCTTTACCTGTTAATACTCCGGTAAATTCATTTTTTATTCTTTTGTATTGACCGAACAGATAACCTATTTCTCGGCCGCCTACACCTATATCCCCTGCGGGGACATCTGTATCTGGGCCTATATGTCTACATAGCTCAGTCATAAAACTCTGGCAAAATTTCATTACTTCGTTATCAGACTTTCCTTTAGGATCAAAATCAGATCCGCCTTTACCGCCACCCATAGGTAAGGTTGTCAAGCTATTTTTAAATACCTGTTCAAAAGCCAAAAACTTTAAGATACTTAGATTTACACTAGGGTGGAACCGCAAACCTCCCTTGTAAGGCCCTATTGCGCTGTTCATTTCAATTCTGTATCCACGGTTTATCTGAACTTCGCCATTATCATCAATCCAGGGAACACGAAACATGATCACTCTTTCAGGTTCAGTCATTCTTTCTAATATCTTATACTCTCTATATTTCGGGTGTTTATCGACATAAGGCATTACACTTTCAATTACTTCACGAACAGCCTGATGGAATTCGTCTTGCCCAGGGTTCCTTTGACAACATTCATCCATAAAACTTTCGATTTGTTCTGTATCCATTTTCTTGTACAAGCCTCCAAACTAAACAATTAGCTTCCTCAAGTCATGTTCCAACAAATATTAAAACTTTTTTGAACATTTGGAAATATTGTATCTATCAAATCGGATGGAAAATAAGAAAAAAAATGTTTTTAAACAAAGAAGAGATAAGGTTAAATTAGCATAAGTAACATTCCTTTGTAAGCCCTTGGGTTAGTAATTTGTGGAGGATAGTTGTGGAGGATAGCATTTGAACATAGAGAATACAGTTTTAGATAGAGAAGAGGTTTTAAGAAAAACTGAAGAAGAAAAAATTGACTTTATCAGATTGCAATTTGTAGATATATTAGGTTTTCCTAAGAATATTGTAATTCCAGGGAATAGATTAGAAGAAGCTTTAAATGAAGGAATTTCTTTTGATGGTTCTTCAATTGCTGGATATGCAACTATAGAAGAATCAGACAAAATTGCAATACCTAATCCTAAAAGCTTTTTAGTTTTACCTTCAGATATAGAAAAAAGAAAAACTGCTAAATTGAATTGTGATATCTACGAACCAAATGGCCAGCGTTTCCTTGGTGACAGCAAGTACATCTTAGAAAAAACAATGGATAAATTAAGAGAGATGGGTTACATTTTCAATACAGGTCCCGAATGTGAATTCTTTTTATTTAAAAAAGATGGAAATCTCTCTACATTACAGCCTAACGATCATGCCGGTTATTTCGATTTGTCACATCGTGATTTAGCAGAAGGCGTTCGCGCAGATATCTCTTTAGCTCTTGAAGAACTAAATATAGACACCCATACTTCCCATCATGAAGTAGCAGATGGACAACATGAAATAAACTTTAGATATAATGACGCGATCACCACCGCAGATAGAGTAATATCCCTAAAATATGTTACAAAAGTTATAGCAAATAAACACGGGTTTAATGCATCTTTTATGCCTAAACCAATCTATGGGTTAAACGGCTCGGGAATGCATACTCATATGTCTCTATTTACAACGGATGGACATAACGCTTTCTATAATTTAGAAGATAAAAACTCATTGAGTAAGACTGCTAAAAATTTTATAGCAGGGCTTTTAAAATATGTTAAGGAAATTACTTGTGTTATAAACCCCACTGTTAACTCCTATAAACGTCTTGTCCCTGGTTTTGAAGCTCCAACATATATATCTTGGGCTAACAGGAATAGAAGTGCCTTAATACGTATACCAACTAGCCGGGGGAAAGGAACACGATGTGAACTTAGAAGCCCAGATTTATCCGGAAACCCTTACCTGCAATTTGCAGTTATGTTAGCAGCAGGAATGGAAGGTATAAAAAATAACTTAAACCCTCCAGAACCGATTGAGAAAAATATATATAAGCTTTCCAGAGAAGAAAGGGCAAAATTAGGTATTAAACAGCTTCCCGAAAGTCTTGGACATGCAATCAACTTGATGGAAGAAAGCAGATTGGTAAGGGAAAACTTAGGTGAACATATTTTTGAAAATTTTATACATGTGAAAAAAAAGGAATGGGAGAAATATCGGACTCAGGTTACAAAATGGGAAATAGATAAATATCTACCAACAATTTAATTCATTTCTTTATTTAAGTCTGACAGTATACCAATTTTTCTTTACAGGTTTTTTAAGTTAAGTAAAAGTTATAAATCAGTTTTATTATTCATCATGTAAAAATAGAAAGGTGATGGTTTGGTTTTTGAAATAAAAGTAATGAGTAATACTCCTTTGATTGGTGAGGATGATTTAGAAAAAGCATCAAAAAAATTTCTAGAACAGATAGGTTACATATCAAAAGGTTCAAATCCTGAAATACCTTACAAAATTTTTACTGATTTCTTTTTAAGACATCCAACAAAAGCATGGTTTGTAGAGGAAATATCACATTCATTAAATACATCAAAACCTACTATTTATAGGCATCTAAATAAATTGAAAGGTCTTGATATATTAGAGGAGATACAGGTCTTAGACGATAACACTAATCAGAATAAAAAGGCTTATCAGCTTCGATATGGAAACATCCAGAAAGCATGGAATTTTGTTGAGGCACATATTAAAGTAGCAGTAGAGAATTATGGTAAGACAGTTGAACATTTGCAAGAATTGTTAGAAAAAGAAAGGAATGATCAAAAATGAAAAAATCTCAAATGGAATTAACTGAAGGTTCTAAATACAAGGTTACATCTATCGGTGGGAAAAACAAGGTCTTAGAAACCACCGGTATTTTAAAGGGTTTCATGTCTATAGGTATCGAAGAAAACGCCATAATGATGGAATTAACCGAGGAAAATAAGGAGAGGGAAGGCAAAATACGGATTATACCTCTTCACGTAATATTAGCTATTGATATAATCGACCTTAAAGAGAACAATGAAAAAGATGATGTAAAAGAAACGTCTCACTATGTAGGTTAAAAATCTTTTAAAATAATTTTACCTATCTATAAATCTTAGTTCTTTGTGGATTGGGAGAAACTAACACGTGGCCAAATATATCATCAGAATTTTTTCTACTCTTATGTGAAAAAAATTGTGATATATAACACCAAATAAGTTGCCTAAAATTACCTTTTTAAATCATTTAAATTAAATGGTTTTGTAAATAGATTATTTCCTATTTGTAAAAAAGATCTTATTTACTTGTCAAGTAATAAAATATGTTTTAAGTTTTTACAAACTTTAAAGATATTACTTTTTTTTTGTAGAAAATTCTATTTGGATAAATTTACTTTGTAAATTAAAAATGGTTTTAATGTGTTTTTCTAGAATTTTACTACTATATCAGACGTGTTTGTCCTCTTATTTTAAATTCTGAGAAGTCTTCGAATATTTCATCTTGTTTCAAGATTTTGATGATTTTGTCAGAATAAAAAGACGAGGTTTTTATTTCTCTGGTTCTTCCGTAGCGGCCTTTGGATATTACTCTTGCAGTAATTATTCCCAACATATCAAGTTCAGATATAAGGTCGGCTACTCTTCTTTGAGTTAAGGAATCAGTACCAGTTTTTTTACAAACTTCTTTATATACTTCGTACACTTCCCCAGTTGTAACTACTGTTTTTGTATTTTCACCGTCTCCCTTATTTTCAAGGATAATTATTGAAAACAATATTATCTTGGACTGCGTAGGAAGAGTCTTTACTACTTCAATGATTCTATCTAGTTCAATTTTATTTTGAGCGAACCTAACATTGTTTCGTGTGATTTTATCTTGACCTTCTCTTTCTGCGATTTCTGCTGCCATGCGAAGTAAATCTAATGCTCTTCTAGCATCACCGTGTTCTTGGGCAGCTAAAGCAGAGCATAAAGGTACTACGTCCTCTTTTATCGAGTTAGGTTTTAAAGCAATTTTAACTCTTTGCATTAATATATCCTGTAATTCTCCAGCGTCGTAAGGTGGAAAAACCAAGCTTTCCTCGCCAAGACTTGATTTAACTCTAGGGTCCAAGAATTCTGTAAATTTAAGATCATTTGATATCCCCACGATAGAAACTTTCGCTTTTCTAAGATCACTATTTATTCTAGATAGATTATATAATGCCTCATCGCCCTTTAATTTATCGATCTCATCAAGAACTATTAAAGTTACTTCACCATTTTTTTCTATCATTTTCTTAAATTTAGAAAATACCTCATCTGTAGGCCAACCGGTAAATGGAATCCTTTCCGACCATTCATCTATAAAATGATTAGCTATATTTTGAAGTAAACGATACTGTGTATCAACAATTTCGCAATTTACATATACAAAATTTACTTCGCAATTAGTTTCATCGCCTTTTTTTACTAGTTGTTGACCTACGAATTTAGTGACAGCTGTCTTACCAGTTCCAGTTTTTCCATATATAAAAACGTTAGATGGTGATTCCCCTCTTAATGCCGGAACCCATATTGAAGCTAAGGTATTAATTTCCTTTTCCCTATGCGGTAATGCATCTGGCATATATGAAGGTCTCATTGCTTCCCTATTCAAAAAGAATCCTTCAGATTTTAACAAATTATGAAATATGTCTTTATTAGGTGATGCTTTATTCGTAAAATATCAGTCCTCCAAAATAGAACTTGGTGATATTTTTTTAGAAAAGTAGTATTCGTTAATGACGTTTTAAAATTTGTGGAATGAAAAAGTAATCTCTTAATTGCTTTTAATTTAGATGTTAGTTAATAGGATAGGGGGACCCCTTTGTTTCGTATGGAACAGAAAATTGTAGAAGTTAGTATGACAAGAAAAATAAACAATGACGAAGTATATCCAGGTAGATATCTATTTAGACTTATATTAGTTTTTCTATTTTAAATAAAATAGAGTATTCCGAATAAAAATACGATCTAAAATAAAAAATGTGTCTTTCGTTGTATATTATATAGTTGCTACGAGATAGAGTTTAAGCTGGGTAAAAAAAGATATAAATTGTGATACAGAAAAACTACACTAATAGATTAAGTCTTAGGAAAAAAGAGAGATATAAAAAAGAAAAACCTATATAAGTTATAAAATCCAAAAAAACCAAAGGGAATGTAAAACAAAACGACTTTTCGGGTTAAAAAAATTATGAGATTAACTGCAAGACATAAACAAAATAAATAAGATCGTAATACCAAACAAATAAAGTTCCACATGAAATGAAGGGGTCCCTCTAGGGGGTCTCTAGCTACTATTTTATTTAGAAGGTTTTTTAGACGTTAGATATATGCCGAATAACACAAAACTGCCACCTATAACAGTATATATAGTAGGCACCTCAGCAATCCAAGGTATTAACAAGGCAAGAAAAGAGGATATAATAGGTTCACCCAAAAGAGCTACAGAAGCAAGAGACGCTCTAATATACCCTATAGACCAGTTATATAAAGTATGTCCTAATATACCTGATATAAAAGCCATTAGAACTATCAAAAATAAAGAAGTTGAATCTATATCATCTACTGAGATATCCTGTAAAACACATATGATTAAAAGAGTAATTGTTGCAACGGAATAAATAATTAAAACATAAGGAAACAAAGAAATTTTTTTTCTGACTTTCCTTGCGCCAACTATATATAGGCCAAAAGCTACTCCACCCAGTAAAGCAAAAATATTACCTACTATAGTGCTGGTTGAGCTAGGATAAAGATTAGAATTGCCATAAACTAATCCAATTACTCCGATCACTGAAAATAGAATGCCTATAGAATTAATCAATGAAAGTTTCTCTTTAAGGAGAAAATAAGAGATTGGACCTACGATAATTGGATGTGATGTCACTAAAATAACGGAACTAGCAACAGATGTATATCTAAGAGAGGTAACCCAAAATGAAAAATGCAAAGCTAAGATTATACCTATAAAAAAAATTAAGATAAGATCATTTTTTGATAGCTTTTTTAATTCTAGAATATTATCTTTTTCTAGTAAAAAAAAGGGAATCACCAATAGTACGGTAAAAAATAACCTGTAAAAAGATATAGCTAGCGGATGTATATTTGGAGAGAAATAATTTATTGTCTTTATGAATATAGCTGCGAACGATACAGATATTATAGAGATAAAAAGACCAAAATAAGGCTTATTTTCCATAGGCTTAAAAGCTTATGAATAGTATTTTGAGTTTGTGATTTTTAAGAAGGTGGATGAATTCTAGAAGTAATATACTTATTCTTTATAATTAACCTTTTCTTATATAAAAAGTATCTATTCTTAATGATTTTATAGATAATTAAACAATTTTTTTTTGAATCGTATTTTTCTTTCTTTACCTTGGAATGATTGATGGATTTTTCTCTATAATCTCTTTTATTAATGATGACAAGCTCAAGTATTATAAAAATTCCTCCTATTAGGAGGAAAATAGTGACATTCTGCCTCCCTAAAAAAAAGCTTATTGATGTTGAAAGAATAGGTATTATATAAAGTAAAGGTAGATACTTATTTTAGATGCTTCTCTTAACTCCAAAACTAAAAACCAAATAAAATAAGCAGTTACAGTCGAAAAACAGCCGAGAAAGATTAAGGCACTCCAACCAACTAAGGAAAGACTTAAAATTTGTTTAACTAAAAACTCATTTAAAAAGGGAATTAAACCTATACTTCCTAAAAGCATAGCATAAACGTTAAAGATAACGCAGAATATCTTCTAAGCATTTTTTTACCAGCAATCGTATAAACTGAAGCCATCACAGCTGTAAACAACACCGCACTTGCTCCAAATATTATAACTTATTTCAATTTCAATACCCCCTTATCCCTAATAAGGATATAACTACTACCCTGTTAAAGATATTTTTTCAGATAAAAATAGAAAAGATAACATTAAAGTAAATATAGGGGAGGTCGCAATAAGTAGACTAGCAGCACCTGGAGATATAAACTGTTCACCATAGTTTAAACCTAAATGATAGCAAATTATTCCAAAAAAATCCTAACAAAAAGACCGGTAAAATATCCTTCTTTTTTAGATTCTTAAAACCTTTGGGATTAAAAAAGTACTACAGGTATCAAAATAAGGGATACTATTGCAAATCGTAATATTGTAAGATTAACGAAACTAAGTTCGTCTAGTAGTATATGTATAGCTGGGAATGCACAAGCCCAGAAGAATACAGCTAACAAAATTAAAATATTGTTTTTTTTATTCTTTTTTTCCAAGGTTTTTCAGATCTGACAATTGGTTTTACCATGTTTTGTAAAAAAAACTTATTGTAAAACTGATATAAAAAAATGTATTAGTATGAAAATAAATAAAAGGGTTAAAGAGTGTTAACGTATATGGTGTAGCCAGGAAATTCAAAACTGTCAATTTTTTCGTCATTGGAATTAAAATATTTACATTTTATAGTATAGATGCCAGTGCGTGGAGAACAAAGATAATGATAGTAACCCTGGGAATCTGCTGTGTTATCTATCCCTTTTTCTTCGATATTTCGAACTATCGTATTCAGGATGATTTCAGTATACTCTATTTCACCTTCGACATTAGATGGTTTTACTCTAACATTTAATTTATCAGTTAATACAAGTGAACTACTTATTAAAAGTAGAATAGGTGATTTTTGAGCCCCGTTTATAGTATACAGATAACCTATTTTTGGGCTATAGTAAAGGTTTGTTCCCCCTTCAGTCTTTATTGATTTGAAATCGTTCCCCATATTCCCAGCTTTATCCCATGCTTTTACTTCTATGTCATACCTTTCATTTACTCCTGCGTTGAAAGTATAGGTGTAAGTGCTTTGTTCACTGTCCCATTCCTTAGAAGGGTTTGGATTGTTGTTTAAATAGAGTTTTGCATGCGAAAAACCAGATCCTTCCTCCTCAATATTAAACTCTACTTTTATTTCTCCGGATTCTGTATTGTAGTCTTCTGGCTTAGTGATATCGACTTTAGGATTTCTGCCGTCTATTTTTACGTTCTTGAAGTTGTGAGGCTCAATATTTCCTGCTACATCTACCGACCAGTATTCAATTTTATGTTCACCGGTTTCACGGATAGAAAACTCACAGGGATTTTGACTGGTAGAGTGTTCTGTCCCTCCGTCTATTATGTAATATATTTCCTGTATACCACTTCCGTTATCATAAGCTGTAAGTTCTACATCTACAGCTTTTGTATACCATTCATTGTTTCCATCAGGTTTTTCAGGATTTGTATGAAACTCTGTCCATGGAGGTATTTCATCAACGCCTATATATTCTACACCCCATTTATCAACCACTGGGGTATCTGAAGCTACATTGCGGGTAAACTCAGCTTTTAACCTTACGTTTTCAACTGGAAGATTAGATATGTCTCCCAAACCAGTATGTAAAACCCCGCCGTTTGAATTCAAAATAAAAAACTGTGTTTTACCTATCATCCCGGAATCATAGGTGGCTAAGAAATTCTGCCATTTCTCAACTTGTAAATCATCAACATCAAGTATCTTTGAGTATAATGCAGCCTCTGTAAATAATTCTTCTTCATATCCAAATTTGTAGGACATTAAGGGTGAACCTGTTGTCTTGTATATATGCCATACACTTCCAAATGCGTCAGCATATTCACTGGTTTGATCTCTTTCATCTTCCCAAACCGGAAAAATTCTTCCATCGTTAGAGACAGCTAGATTATTCCAGTCAAGATTTTCTGATGAACCGTCAGATAAAGGTTGCTCTGATGTTGTAATAACGTTTCCATTTTTGTTATATACTAGTTTACCCCAGACTTCATGTGATTTATCATAAGAAACAAAAAACATTTTATCCATATAGGGAACCACGTCAGTGCGGACATAACTATTTCCAGATTGGATTTTAAAGTTGTTCAACACCAGACTTCCGTCTTGATTTAAAAAGTTGCCCCATATATTTCCCCTTGGTTGATCGTTACTTAGATCTCCATCATTCCAAGTAACAAAATATTGATCAGTTTTAGAATTATAGTTTATTGCAGGCCATACGTTATCTTTATCACTGTTACCTTCGACAATCTCTGTGGTCCAAATCTGAGTGCCCTGGGAATCTAATTTTTTTGCTTTGAGACCAAAAGCCCCTTTTTCTGGATCATTTCCATATTCATAAATAACTACAAAGAAACCATCTTCATCTCCGCAAATCCAAGGTTGTCCTTCATAGTTTGCCCCTGAAGTAATCTTGAACTCATCAGTCAGGGGATTTCCATTTGAGTTGTAATATCTACCCCATATGTTATAGTTAGAGACTCCAAGTCGTCTGTCTTCCCAGACTACTAGATACCGGCCATCACTGTAAGCTACACAGGCGTCCTCTTGAATATCATCAGCGTCACAGATAGAAGAGGAGAGAGGGGTTACTCCACCGCTGGTTGTGACGATTGCTCCTTCAATATCTATTTCGAGCCTATTAGCTAGAGTCGTAGGATTTTGTTCCCATACCACAAAATATTTGTTTCCATCGGAGGCAACTGAAGGATCTTGGCCATGATAATCAGGGTTGGTCATAATCTCAATATCTTCATCATTTTCTGAAGGAGGATTAGGATCGCCTCCATCTGTATTATATGTTCGTCCTCGTATATCGCAATAACGACTTCTCTCATACTCTTCAACGGGCCAATCTATGTCTTCAGGACCAAGTCTTTCTTCCCATGTAACCAAAAACCTACCTCCGCCGTAACTTACATCTGGATCCCATGCTCCTTCTTGATAGTTTTTATAGGAAGTCATGATGTCAGGGCTAGTTCGGTCATCCCATTTAAAAACAATGTCAAAATTACTATGGTCTGGGGCGTTTGGATCACCATAAAACATAAAAATGCTGCTGTTCCCTGGAGGTACACTTGGGGTTATACGAACCCATACATCAGCTTTATATTGGTCATAGTCACCTACCCAATACTCTAACTCATAAATATTTTCATCATATAAATTTACAAAACGCAGATCGCTATAATCATTCTCCATTGACGGCGTATGGTAAACTTCTAAAGGTATTACATATTCACTTTTACTGCTTCCATTATTTTGAATATCAATTTTTTTCATCTTCGGCCATGGATAATGCCATGCTTTATAGGTATTTTTCATAACTATTTCATCATCACCGGTTTTTTTGATATTGTAGGAAAGATTACGGTCTATCTTACTCCATCCTACAAAATCATCTTTCCATTCAAATCCTCCGCCAGAGGCATCGGCTAATTCAACACTAGCCTGTATAAAAGCAGCTGAAACAAAAAGAAAAAAAATCATGACAGCATAAACTTTACTTTTTGTTTCATTTTTTTTTATTTTTTTTATCATTTTTATATTTTACACCACCTTTGAAATTTAAGGAGTATATGGTACAGGATACCATTCTCCTTTCCATAGTATTTGTACGGTCCAGTCTCCTGGTAATGCTTTATCTCCAAGTATCCAAATCCTTGGGAGTATTCCATGTTCTGTATCCCACATTATCGTCCTTGTTATATTTATAAAATCTTGACCTTCTAAACTGCATCCATATTGGTAATTATATGAAGCATTGGGGTCATAAGCAAGTATAAAGTCAAATTGGTTACCTAGTGACTTACCGAAGGTGTAAATCTGAATATGTCCTGTTTCATCAAAATCCCAATCCAAAGAAAGTTTTCGGTTTTTATAAAGAGAAATGTAACCATAAATTTTGAAATCTGAGGATTCCATGTCAACAAAGGTTGCCTGTACTGGTTTATTCAACTCGAACAAAAACGAGCCACCTTGTTTTAAATCCCAGCTTCCTGAAATATTTAAAGATGCACTCTCATAGTTAATGGATACATACAAATTAATGAACTTAGTCACTTTTCCATTCCATTCTAAATTCTGAATTTGACCTTTGTTGTTGTCCCAATGGATAGATAAATCATCTGTTGATATTCTATCGACTTCAACCTTTACAACTTCAGAGTCTGTATTTAAATCTACGACTGATAAATCTAAACCTAATAAGACGTCGTTATTGGTATCGACGCCTATCTCTACACGGTTATTTTCTTCTTTTGGTAGGTCAAAAGAGGCTTTAGCGTGTCCGTCATGAAACTCTAAAACCCCTACAATCTTCCATTTATTAAAAACTACTGGGACAGTTATATCTGTGATGGAGCTTGATTGTTTTTTAACTTCTACAGATCCCTTTAAATTAGGTATATCTATCGAACCTTTGACATAGAACTTTTGAGGGAAATCATTTATTTTAATGAAAGGTTCTTCACGTCCTTTCAAGAAAATTTTAGCTTGGTTAAGATTACTAGACATGTTTAAATCAAGAAATCCAGAACCTGTTTTTCCCTCTAGATTTATGTTTAAACCCCAGTTTACCTCCAGTTTTTTTGGTAGATCATCTAGCTCGAGTGTTATTATCTTTTCATTTTGGGTAGAATTAACCATATAAGTTAGATCATAGGATCTGTCTGCCTCATATACAAAAGAACGTTCACCAAGTACGGTTAAATCAAACTTCATATAGCTGGGAAGGGGATCAAGAATAAAAGTTTGTACAAAATTTCTAAAAAGGGTTCCCTCAGAAGTAAATTTTACGCTAGTTTTTATCCCTTCAGTTTCACCGAAATAGTAGTTAATTGTCCCCTCACGGGGTGTAGATGTAATAGTTAATTCTGAGGCAGGATTAACTTCCAAATCTAAAACACGGTTAAAAGCTTCATTTCCATGTTCATCAACTGTTAAAAAACTAGTTTCATATTTTAAAGGTACAATTTCTCTACCATAAGGATAAGGATCTATTTTCATACGGAGAATACCTGGGTCCCGGAGGCTTTTTTTTCCAAAATAAAACCAACTATGTACATCATGAGGGCCCTGTAAACCTGGGTCTTTTCCTTCATATTGGTAGCTTATCCTAGCTGAGAAATACTCTGAAGATGGAGGTTGATTTACACCACGTAACAACGAATAAGGAAAACGAAACTCTAAACCAACTTCAAAGTCGTTAGAAAGATCAGTAGACTCATCAACTTCGACTATAAGATCAGTTAATATTGCCTCTATACCTTTAATCTTAGTTTTAGCGAAATCAAAACGTATCACTGTATCGTTGGCATCTTCCATTGTTAAATCATAAGTATAACTTCCGGAGCTATGATACAACATATCAATAAATTTCTGGATCCCAAAATCTAATTTTTCTTCATCTTTAACTCCTTCATATTTAGTTATAACCCATACACCAAAGTTATAATCTACAACAGTTATCTCCTCCTTTTTTGTACTGGAATCACCTTCGCCGTCAGTTACAGTCAAACTTACTGTGTATCTACCTGCTTCAGTATAAGTATGTTTAGGATTAATTTCATCAGATGTTTTTCCATCTCCAAAATTCCAATGATAACGTTGAATAAATCCATCTGGATCATAACTCTGCGAACCATCAAATTCCACCTCTTTATTCTGCCATACAACCCTAGGAGTTTCAAAAATAGGCAATGGTTTTTTATTTCCACCTCCACCTATTTTCAGAAGTATGATATCGGAGGTGGTATCTTGACATAATTCGGAATTCTCTTGATAAGCCACAATAGTTATTTTATAAACTCCGAATAAAGAAGTAATATTATAAAAGCGACTAGAAAAGAAATTATTATTTGAAGGAGAAGAATCCGTTTTACTATCAATTTTATTATTTCCCTTATAAAGCATAAATTTTACAGAGTCAGGAGAAGCACCATTGACATTTACCCCGACTTCGAGATCCCCATCTATTACAAAGGCTTTATCTAATAAGTCCAACAGAAGGTTGTCTTTACCCATAGTATTAGCCATATAAAATTTTCCAGATTGTGGATACTCAATATCTATCCCAGCCGACAAAACATTACTTGATCCCAAAGTTTTTTCAACTTTATATACCCCAGAATCAGGGATAAACTTGTTGTTAATCTCCTCTATTAACCCATATTTTTTTGATTTGACGTTAGAACTTTCGGCTTTTACAGGACATAAATTAGCATGACATAAAAGAACAATAATGAATAATACGAAAAATAAAATAACCCCCACTTTAAAGGCATTTTTTCTTCTGATCACAACTAAAATGTCACCTCTTTTCCTACACTAATATATTTGTCATTAATACTATTTAGACTTTTTTGTTAAAATAACCTTTTGTTAAAATAATTTATAAGTATACAAAAAATGTAATACATAGGTTAATCACATTAATAAGAGATTAAACAAATTTGTAACAATTGATAGTGAACCTTATGAAAAAAATATTTGAAGAAATTGATGAAACAATCAAAATACTACATAAACGACTTAAAAGTTATAAAAAACCTTTAGTCTCATCAGAGAATTGGCAAGAAATACCAAAAAAACCATTTACAGTTCTAATATCATGTTTATTAAGCCTAAGAACCAAAGATGAAATAACTGAAAAAGCTTCTATACGTCTTTTATCAAAGCATAATACACCAAAAAAAATTTTAGGGTTATCAGAAACAGATATAATTCAAAAAATATATCCAGTTGGTTTCTACCGCGTTAAAGCGAAAAGAATCAAAAAAATATCGGAAATAATCCAAAATAGATATTCAGGGGAGGTACCAAAAAATTTTGACAAACTATTATCCCTAAAAGGAGTAGGCAGAAAAACAGCAAACATTGTTATGCTCTACGGGTTTAAAAAGAAAAACTATCTTCCAATTGATACACATTGCCATAGAATACCCAATAGAATCGGATGGATAAATACAAAAAAACCATTAGAAACAGAAAAAAAACTAAAAAAAATTGTGCCAAAAAAACACTGGTATATTTTTAACCCTCTGTTCGTAACCTTCGGACAAAAAATCTGTCTTCCAAGATCACCATTTTGTAGTGAATGTCCAATAGAAAATAAATGTCAAAAGACACAAGTTAAAGAAAGCAGATAAATAAAACAATTAGTCTTCATTCTGCATTTTTGAAAGATCTATATATCTTTCTATTTCTTTGATGGACAAATCACTTAAATCTCCCATCAAATCAACCAATTTATCCTTTTCATCCCATCCTTCATAATACTCTCTTTGGGCTTTACTTAGCTTAAAACTAATTCCTTTTTCTTCAATAAGCGACTTCAATAGGTCTTCCGATAGTGTATTTAACATTTCTTTTTTTATAGACATAATATAAACCTCCACATTAGACAAAACAAACAAATTTTTTTTCGAAACTAATGTAGCAAACTTTATTTTAACCTTTTCCCAAATAAAGATCAAAATATAAAAGACCAAAAAAACACTAAAATTTCGAAAACATAACTAAAAAAAATTTACAGAAGTTAGAAAAAATAAACAAATTATAATGGGGTTTACAAAAAGAGGTTTTTTATGGGTTTTGATGACGGTTAGCGAAAAATATAAAAGTTAGAAGTAACATAGAACATCATGTGAAAAATTTAAATACAACTAGTCTATACCATCTAAATCCAAATTATTGCCTAAGCAATTCCGGCTGATCCATAAGATTGTGCGTTTGCAATTTCGATGAGTGGATTAGTTCAGTGATAGGCAACAAAAAAATATTGTTTATGGGGATCTAAGAAAAAACATTCGCTTGACGGCATGTGTCCTCTTAGATCCGACGATTGACATGTGTTGGTGAGATTAATCTATCCACCCACCAACCTTCCAATATGACTCCGGTTGATCCCGCCGGAGGTCACCGCTATTGGGATTCGACTAAGCCATGTGAGTCGAGAGGGTTCGGCCCTCGGCGTACTGCTCAGTAACATATGGATAATCTACCCTTGGGAGGGAGATAACCTCGGGAAACTGAGGACAATATCCCATAGATCTAAAATACTGGAATGTTTTTAGATCGAAAGCTTAGGCGCCCAAGGATGAGTCCACAGTCTATCAGGTTGTAACCAGGGTAATGTCCTGGCTAGCCTACAACGGATACGGGTTGTGAGAGCAATAACCCGGAGACGATATCTGAG
>JAZKSQ010000162.1:0-3966 GCA_036625995.1 Thermoplasmatota archaeon
CCAGATGCTATACAAAAAACCTCTAGTAGACCAAGATCTTTTTTAAGGGTTTTCTTTCCATTTTTTTTATCCATATTTTTCCTCAACGTTCATCTTTCACTTCATAAAAAAAATCCTTTATCAGAGGAGGCCCACCCTGTTTTATGAAGATTAATTTATCTTTGGAAAACTACATAACCAAACAGGATAACCGAAATTCCGGTAATAAGAAAGTAAGTTATAAATCTTATCTTTTTACAAAAATCCTTTCGTTTTTTTTTTATTGATTTTCTAAAGAACGGGATTCATCTTCATAACGGTTTTTATCATAAAAACTCTCAAATTGTTTACCACAATAAGGGCAATTATTGGCATCAAATGGAATCATCCGACCGCAACTCGGACAATATCTATCAGTTAACCTAGATTCCTGTACTTTTTTATTATCAGAAAGTAGACCACCTGCTATTATGAAAATAACTCCAACTAACAGACCAACGATAAAACAAATACCTCCACCCAACCATCCTACCAACAGAGTAACAAAGAAAACAATCAAACCAAACCAAGTTATAGCGTTCATAACTTTATCCTATCCTTTTAAACACCAAATAAAACATCAAATCAAAAAAATTTTTTCAGACAGAATTCTACATTACTTTCCCCAATACAAACAAGTATGATGTTACAACTAATTAAAAATACTTTCCCATCTAGATAAAAACTATATTCGTAGTCAAAAACCACCTATATGGTTCATTTAAGACTATAAAAAAAATATTCTAAAAAAAAGTTCGTTTAAACTATATACCCTGACATATATAACATTTATTCATGAAACCTAAATTATATGCACTCGGTGGTTATGAAGAAGTCGGCCGGAATATGACCTGCCTACAAATAGACGACGAAGCAATAATCCTAGACATGGGCATATATATGGACCGTTATGTACCCATACAAGACCAGGTATAATAAAAAAAAGAAGTGTATGAATGGCCAAAATTAACTTATTTTCTTGCTTATTAATGGGCTTAAAGGAAAAGAGGGGGGGGTTTTATTTATTTTTTTGAGATGATAAAAAAAACATATGGAAATATTGCTTTTTGGTCTTTTCTTGTATCTTAATTTTATTTATTCAAAAAACGTAGGAAAAAGGGGGAGGGACAGTAAGAAAAGAAGTATTAATTCTTGTTACGGGGTTATTTAAAAATAAGAGTCTTTTTTAGAGAGGCAAAAAAACCTATTTTTTTAACCCGCCAGACAAATTAATAAGGAAGTAATAAGTTTCTGCCTTAAAAAGCAACTCTTACTGCCCTCTTATTAAATACTTAAGAAAGCATATCCATTAACCGCCTAAAAACTTTTTTATATAAAAAATCTTTATATTATTTATTTCTAATTCTGTGTTATAAAATATTTATTTTTTGGACATATCTATAAAACAAATCTACCTGCAATAAAAGAAAAAAAGAAATTCAATTAAATCAATTTCAATCAGATTCAAAAAAAAATTTTTTAAATTTTAAATAACATAAAAAAGATATTGTTTAATGGGTTTGGATAACATTCTATAAAAAAAACATGTCCCAATCATGGATTTCAGGTTCTTAAAATCCAAAAAAAGCTATATATAACATAATCCAAACCCATCTCCCTTATCACAACTCCTTTTTTCAAAAGATAGAACAAGAAAAATCCAATTTTTTTCAGACATACTTATTCTAAATCAGAAGCAGTCTTAACTAAACTCTCAATAAAATCCATAGTTTTAAGTAAATCCATAAAACCTAATTAGGAAAAACTCTGTTAAGACTATTAGAACTCTCAATCACCGCTTTTATAACAAACCTTACTCTTACAGCTAATGTTTCTGGTCCATTGCATCTTTTGTCACTTAACTTATCCTCATCCAAATATATTTTCCTTTAATAAAAAAATTTTTTCATCTTTAATGTAACCTTTTCAAGAAATCCATATATAGCGGCTTATCTTCAATACAAGAAAATCTTTTTAGTTATAAAAATCCAATCAATCGATATAAAATAATTAATACCTTGGAAATTATTTCCAAAAAAAACATGTTATTACATAGATTAAAAAAGGGTTTTTTTATCTTTTATTTTTAATTATTATAATTATAGCCAGTGAAAAAATTATTGAAATCATGCTGAAGCTTGGTGTTTGTTTTTCATTTTCTGTTACTTCATTTTTTGAAGTATCAGTTATAGATGATATGGTTATAGGTTGTGATGTTGTATTGCTGCGGTTATTGTTATCCCATACTGTAAGGGTTACGATGTATGTTTTATTGTTTTTGAATTGATGTATCGGTGTTTTTTTATTTGATGTGGTATTGTCTCCAAAATCCCAATGAAAAGAACTGATATTTACGTTTTTATCTAATGATTGATAACTAAATTGTATAGTATCTTCAACTTTGGGTTCAATAGGTGTATAATATGTTGCCGGAGGATTATTTTTGTTTTTTTGGTTATTTGTTGATTTGGTTTGATTTTGAATGCTTATGGTAAATGTTGGTGTCCATTGTGTTTCGTTATTTAAAGCATCTTTTGCTTTCACCCTTATTTCATAGACACCAGGGTTTTTCCATTTATGTAATGTTATACAGGTTGAATTTGATTTGAAAGGACCCTTCCATTTTTTTTCTGAGTTATCATCCCATTCGTATAAATAATAGATCTTATCATTATCTGGGTCTTGGGTTTCCGTCGAGAATTGGTAAGTAGTGTTGGTAAATCCTGATTTTGGACCTGAAGGTTTTAAGGGAATAAACGGTGGTCTATTTGTAGTTTTAGTAACTCCAATGGTGATTTTACTATCAATAGTTTTTGTATCTATTTCTGATGTTTCATTCATCAAAGTGGTGTTATATAGTTTTAGCGTTGAGGTCTGATCAATATTTTTGGATTTAAGCTTGATTGTGGCTAACTTTCCAGAACTAGTAGTGTTTCCTTCTCCTTGTATCGTTGCAGCATAATCTTGTATTTTGCCTTTTTTGTTGTCGATTTCTCCTGGCATCCAAAAGGTGTTATATTCTTGTGAGGTAAAGATATTTCCTTCTTCTACTGATTCTACCTGCATCAAAGATGAATTAAAGGATAATGAAAATTGATAGGATCTGATAGGTTGATTTGGTATGCAGGTTATGTTAACAGAAAAAACCATGTTTTTTTTAATAGTTTTATCTGTAATTTCTGTTTTTATTATGGTATGAGAAGAATTATCTGAAATAGGTTCTTTTTTAGCTGATGTATTTATATTTGAGTTAAATG
The DNA here is from genome assembly GCA_036625995.1 of Thermoplasmatota archaeon. GTDB lineage: Archaea > Thermoplasmatota > E2 > DHVEG-1 > DHVEG-1 > JAZKSG01. Next base: position 3,276 of record JAZKSQ010000162.1, read on the forward strand.
TTAGTAAGGTCATTGCGATAATAATAGTTATTATGAATATTGTAAAATTTTTCTTTTTCATAGATGATTTTCACCTGATATAATTTTTTTAATTATATCCATATTTATATAGGTTGTCATGTAATTATCAGTAAACTTTTTTTTGTAAATTTAAAAATTCTTACTTTTCAATTATATCAAAATTAATTTTTCAAAATCAAATAAAAAGAAAAGAAAGAGAGAAAAAACGAGATCAAGAGTTAACAGAATAGAACAACATAGTTTTTACCAGTCTTCCATCCAATGCAGACCCAACAAATTCAAATCGCCGACACTGACCATACCATTGTTATCAATATCCTCACGAATCCAACCTGCATCACCAGAAGAACCCCACTCTAAACCAAGTCTATTCAAATCCGCTACATCCACCGAGCCATCAGCGTTGATATCATAATTCGGCGGCAACACAAAACTATCCACAACAGAATTGTTAGCATTATCGTTGACATCAACCGCCCAAACCTGATAGCTGTAGCTACCTATCTGCGAAAATGTAGTATTGTAATAATAGGTATTACCACTTGTTGAATTCATAGAAACATTACTAGACGACCCATCTGGATAAGTAAGGTTAAGCTTTACTTGGTCAACATCGGTGTTATCTGTTACGTTACAGGTGATGTTTTCCCAGCCATATGCTGGATTGGTG
>JAZKSQ010000163.1:0-3882 GCA_036625995.1 Thermoplasmatota archaeon
ATTCAAGATGAGAAAAACACCCGAAATAGTAAAGACTTTAAGAAAAGAAGAAAAAGTAAATGATGGTAATTTAAAATTTAGCTTTAAAGAAAAAAATGTAGATAATAGAAAAAATTCGGATAAAAAAAAAGACTGTCAAAGAAAGGATGTGGAATTAAAAAAGGCTATGAAAAGACTTGAAATTCTGAGAAAAGATACTGAAAAAGCTAGATCCGAATTATATCAGATCTTTGATAGTAAAATAGATGGTCTGCTTGTAATTGATAAAAATCATCATATCATAAGAGTAAACAATAAATTTACAAAAATTATGGGAGTTAAAAAGAGTTTAGCGCTAGGGAAAAAATGTTACGAAGTTTTTAATACAAAAAACTGTGATCCTTCGATTTGCCCTATTAAAAACATACTCAACGGAACAAAAGAGCATATTGAAAAAGAAAGAATAATAAAAAATAAAAGTTCTGGCGAAAAACAATATTATCTATTGACGGGTATTCCTTTTAAATCACCTACGGGAGAGAAAATCGGTGCTATAGAAAGCCTTAGAAATATTACAAAAATAAAAAAAGCAGAAGAAAAAATCAGAAGAAAAAATAAAAGATTGAAAAAACTGGATGAATTAAAATCTGCTTTTCTTAATGTAACTTCTCATGAACTAAGAACGCCTATAAGTTCCATTAAAGGTTATGTCCAGATGATGATCAAACAAGTTTTAGGAAAAATCAATGGAGAACAAAAAAAAGCCTTAGAGGTTGTATTAAGAAATACTAATCGTCTAGATAATTTGATTAGGGATATATTAGATATTTCTCGTCTTGAATCAGGTACAATGAAATTCATTCCAGAGGAAACAAATATCAAAGAAATGATTGAAGAAATCATGAGTACAATGAAATCTTCGGCAGAAAAAAAACAGATTGAATTAATAAAATATGTTGAAAAGGATATTCCAAAAATTGTTTTAGATCAAGATAGAATAAAACAGGTTTTAATAAACTTAATAAATAATGCCATAAAATTTTCATCTGAAAATTCTAAAATTAAGTTATCAGTTAAAAAGAAAGATAAAAATATATTTTTTGAGGTAAAAGACCAGGGTCGTGGAATTCCTAAAAACAAAAAGGATGAAATTTTTAAAACGTTTTATCAGGTAAATTCTGGAATGGACAGAAAATTTGGTGGTGCAGGTTTAGGGCTTGCTATATCTCGAGGTATAGTCATAGCACATGGTGGAAAAATATGGGTTGAAAGCGAAGGGGAAGGAAAAGGAAGTTCATTTAAATTCATTTTACCTTTAAAATCTGTAAAAAATCTTGAGAAAAGATTTAAAGATGTAGATGTATTTAATCTAGGTAATAAAAATTAAAGATATATTGTAATCTTAGGAGGGAGTATAAATATTGGTTAAAATAATGGTCGTAGATGATGAAAAAGATATACGTGAAATGATTGAACTTATGATGCAAAAGGAAGGTTTTGAAACCGAAGTAGCTGAAAATGGCGATGATTTTTTAAAAAAAATTGATAAATTTAAACCCGACTTAGTTACCCTTGATGTGATGATGCCGGGACCTAGAACAAAAGATATACTTGTTAGACTAAATGATAAAGAAAGCAATCCAAAAATCATTCTTTTGTCAGTTATTCGTTTCTCTGAAGAAGAAAAACAAAATATTTTAGGTAAAAGTAATGTGGTAGATTATGTTACAAAACCATTTGATGTTGAAGATCTATCTTCGACAATTAAAAGACATTTAGATAGATAAAACTATTTTTAAATTATTTATTCTAAATATGTAAGCAAATAACTTAGAGGATAGATATGGATCGTGAGGAAAAGATAATACAGGTAAACTATTGGAAAAGACTGCGAAAAGATTTTGATAATATCGTAGGAAATTTACATGGTATTGCTATTGTTATCCATAATTCAATTGATTTTAAGGATATTGTAGATTTTCTTAATAAGGTTAGAAAAAAAGAAAAAAACACAGTCTTATATATCTCTCTTATAAACAGTTACAACCGAGTTAAAAATACTTTGAGAGAATTTCCTCTAAAAAATAAAAATATTTTTGTTATTGATTGCGTTTCAGTTTTTTTAGATGACAAAGAAGATACTGAGAAATGTAGATATCGTAAACCCCCTGAAAACTTGAAAGAACTGGAGCAACTTATTGAAAGAAATATAAACAGAACCAATCCAAATATTTTGATGATTGATTCTATTTCACAATTCATAAATTTGTCAATGCCATCAGATGAAGAACTAACTAACTTTTATAGATTTTTACATGATCTAAGAAAGAAAATATCTGGATTAAATGAAGATTCTATAATTTTGTTGTATAATAATAGGATGGGATTGATTAAAAATCTACCTGTTATGAACGTCGATCTTATTTTAAAATTAGAGGTAATTAAAGAAAAAGTAAATTGGAAAAGCTAAATTAGAAATTAACGATGTAAATTCACTTAGGATTGCATATAGCATGAGTTCAAATAAAAGAAAGACATATTGGAAAAATATAAGCAAAGAAATAAATCAGGTTTTTAGCGAAATGTAAGGTCTGGTTTTAATTGCCAATGACTCATTTATGTTTCAAGATTCCGTTGATCTTTTATATAAAACAGATAGATAGGATTAATAAAAATAAGATACTTTATTTTTCTTTTAATACGAGTTTAGAAAAAGTTAAAGAGGGGCTAGATACAGATTCCTTTGATTTTAAAAAATTTGTGTTTTTGATTTTGTATCAGGATTTTTGCTTTCAATCCAAAATAAAGCCGATTGTATATCTCGTAAACCTCCTGAAGACATGTTTGGAATGAAAAAAACTTGTTATGAAAAATTGTGAACATATAGATCCGAATTTGAATGTTAATTGATTCGCTACATGGCTTTATTACTTATTCAAACTTTGATAAAAATAAAAGAAGTGAGTTGAATAATTTTTTAAAAGATATTAAGATGGAAATTATGAAAAAATCTTGAATCAGTTATAATTTTTTATAATGATAAATATGTTACCTACTTCAGAAATTCCAGATATTTTTCCAGACCTTATCCTAAAAATACAATAAAAAAACAGTAACTTTTTTTTACATAACTCCAAATTGTTTTTATCGACTTATTGGTATATAAGCTAATTAAATTGTTTTGACTGATTATCAAATAAAAGCTGATAATATTTTTGGAATTTTTGATTTGATAAAATCATTACGAATAAAAATTGATGGATTGGCATAAATTTATTTAATTTCGCATTTATTTTTAGCTGTTTTCATTTTTAATTGTTGGAATAGAAAAATAAAACGTGCTACCTTTGCCCAAACCTGGGCTTTCCGCCCAAATACTACCACCATGCTTCTCCACGATTTTTTTACAGATCGGCATACCTAGACCACTACTATCAAAATCATGACGACTATGATCAGCCTTATAGAATTCGTTAAAAAGTTTATCAATCTGATCTTTTGTCATACCTATACCATTATCCTTAACAGACACAATAACTTCATCTTTCTTTTCTTCTGCATCGATAACAACCCTCGCATCATTCTTGTTTGAATACTTAACAGCGTTATTCAACAAATTATCCAAAAGCTCCCCGAAACGAAGCTTATCAACATTTATCCGAATATCCTCATCTACCCTATTTTCAACTACCACATTATTCTCCTGAAAAAACAACTCATTTTTCCTAAGAAGTTTATCTATCTCCTCTTTCAAATCCGTTTGTTCAAAATCAAAATCAATCTTAGATGAATTAAGCTTTGCAAGTTCAATAGTTTTCTTAACTAATTTTTTCATATAATCAGTATTCTTTTCCAACACCTCAATCAATTCAACCAAATGCTCATCGTCAACCCTCTTCTTCA
>JAZKSQ010000164.1:0-3834 GCA_036625995.1 Thermoplasmatota archaeon
TTCATCTATTCGACCTGGGAAATAATCGATTTTTTCTCCGTCTAAATCATAGCTGGTACAGACCCTGATTTCATCAAGTCCATCTAAAACATCTAGCTTAGTTATAGCTAGATTTGAGATATCAGATATTGAGCAAGAATGTTTAACTACGACCAAATCAAGCCATCCACAACGGCGGGGTCTACTAGTTGTAGTACCAAACTCGTGTCCTTTATCTTTAAGATGTTCACCTACTTTGTCTTTCAGTTCAGTCGGTAAAGGACCTTTACCTACACGGGTAGTATAGGCCTTGACTACACCAATTATCTTCTTTATGTTACCTGGTCCAACTCCGGTACCTACACTGGCACCACCTGCTATCACATGAGAAGAAGTGGTAAAAGGATATGTACCATAATCTACATCCAACATGGTACCTTGAGCGCCTTCAAAAAGTATCTCTTTATCATTTTCGATAGCTTCACTTAAGATTAAATGAGTTCTTTCAACATATGGCTTAAGTTTTTCACCTAGATTGACATATTTTTCAAGTATTCCGTCTTTATCAATTTCATCACCTATATTGTAGGCATTAAAAATACGTTTTTTAATAGGTAGGATGGTATCAAGCTTTTTTTCTAGAGTTTCCTTGTCTATTAAATCACCTGCACGTATACCGTTCCTGGCGACTTTGTCACTATAACAAGGACCTATACCCCTTTTGGTAGTACCAATTTTTTTATTTCCAAGATAGTTTTCCTCTGCCCCGTCCAAGATTTTATGATAGGGCATAATGATATTTGCTCTATCACTCAATAAAATTTTAGGGGAGATACCTCTTTTTTCAAGCTGAGAGATCTCTTCAACTAAAATTTCAGGATCAACCACCACTCCATTACCTATAACCCCTGTTTTATTTTGTATAACTCCTGAAGGGGTAACATGTAGTTTATATACTTCATCACCGACTTTTATTGTATGGCCCGCGTTATTACCACCTTGGAAACGAACTACGTATTCAGCGTCTTTAGAAAAATAATCTACGATTTTGCCTTTCCCTTCATCGCCCCATTGGAGACCTAAAATCAAAGTAACTGGCATTATTTCATTCACTTGATTTCATCAATAAAACAAGAGGTAAATAAAGATAATGCATAAAAAATGAAAAAATAGATTTATTAAAAAAAATATATGCCAAAATTTTTTCGTTATAATATGTTTCGAAGGTTTTATAAAAAAAAAGTAGGTAACCTTTTTTTGTAAAAATAAGATGTCAGAGAAAAAATGGAGTATATTCAATAATCACGATAAAAATAATTCTTATTTAGATCTTGAGCTACTTAAACAAGAAGTAGGTAAAAAATTTCCTTTTTATGATGTAAGATATAATGAAAAAGCCGCTGCGTTTTACTGTAGGATCGATGAAAAAAACCTGGAATCCAACTTTGAGGAGCTTAGAATCTTGCTTTCAAAGAAAGGATATATACCTATGCTAAGACACGAAAAAGGAGAACATTTAATCTATGTTACAAAAAAACCTGAAACCAAAGCTAGGCCTGTATGGATAAATCTAGTGACATTAATTGCTACAATATTTACAACAGCACTTGCAGGAGCGTGGCAATGGATAGGGATAAAAGAAGCAGTGTGGGCAAACAGTGCAGGAATACTGGATTTACTAACCAAATCGTTAACTCCAACATATATGTTAGACGGTTTTTTATATTTCACAATACCGTTATTATCAATATTAGGTATACATGAGATGGGACATTATTTTATCTCCAAAAAACATAATCTAAACACTTCTTTACCCTTTTTTATACCAGTACCCCCTCCATTTATACTCGGGACCTTTGGGGCAGTAATATCTACTCGTGAACCTATACCAAATAGAAAAGCACTTTTAGATGTAGGAGTTTCAGGGCCTATATCAGGATTCTTGGTAGCTATACCTGTATCTATCATAGGTCTTTTTTTTATGCAGCAAAATCCTTTTTCAATACCTTCCTCTATAGATACAGATGCATTTATAACCCCAGTTTATCCACTTTTACTTCAGTGGCTAAGCGATCTATTTAACATAACTTCACAGACAGATATTTTCACTCATCCAACACTATTCGCAGGATGGGTAGGATTCTTCTTAACTGCAGTGAATCTATTACCTGTAGGTCAACTTGATGGAGGACATGTAGCAAAAGCCTTGCTAAAAGATAAACAAAAATATGCCAGTTGGGCTGTAATAATATTTATATTCATCATGGTCTGGCTATGGCCAGGATGGATATGGTTTGCATTTATAATCCTATTTTTGATAGGTACAAAACATACTCCTCCCCTAAACGAGTTGTCTCCGTTAGGTATTAAAAGAATTATTGTAGGAATAATTGCGTTGATAATATTTGCACTATGCTTTGCACCTATACCAATACAAGTCTAAAAAAATACTTTTTGTTACAAAAAAAATCAGAAAGCTATATAAATAAATTTTAATTCTTTATAATTGGGAAAAAATATAGATATGAAAAAAAATATGTTGCTTTTTTAAAATCTTCTATCTACTTTCTTAATGGTAATAACACCCTTTATGGTCTCCGCAACAACATCGACAAATGTGTTATATGAAGACAATAAAAATATAACCTTAAAAGACATCAAAAATAAAGAAAAACCCCGACTTTGAACTATTTTCTATCTGTATTGTAGGTATCATTAAAAAATACAGAATCATACCATAATGAAACAACCAATACTACTTGGTATGAAGGAACCGTCTTGATAGCAATAGGAATAAATCGATTGCCTATAATTCCAATACCAATAATACCTACGCCAGGTACAAATTCAGATTTCGATTCAGCATACGCAAAGGCAATCCAACTACGTAATGACAAAATCTTCTTTTCATTGAAAGGATAAAAAAAAGACAAAAGAAAAATTAAACATAAAAGACTTACAGTATGATAATACAACCAGTAACTTTAAACATTACACAATTGAAATATCTGTTAAAAAAATAATACTAGCCATCTAAATTATGTTTCCATTAACTCTAAAATAAGACATAATAAAAATACCAAATAGCATTGCATTCTTTAAATAAATGTCTTATTAGCAAACCCAAATTTTAAATTTTAAGTTTTTCAAATCGTAACCATTTAATAGTTAGATTATATTAGATGAATTCAAAGATTAAGTGATAAAACATGAAAACGTATTTGACTGTGATGTTCAACAGCGAAGGAAGTTCACCTTCCGAGGTAAAAAATCAACTACTAAACCTCGGTTTTAAAGCCGCAAAAGGAAACTACGACTTTGTATACGAATGGGATAAAGAAACCACTAATGTAGACGACCTAATCTGGTTTGCAGACAAAGTACACACCGCTCTAAAAGACAGTAAGGTATTTTTCAGTATAGAAACCGTATAAAAAAACTAAAGTTGAAATTAAAACAAATTCACTTTTTTCCCCTGATTTTTTTTACACAATCACTAATTATACCCATAAGAGTATGAAACTCCCATTTAGAAAGAACAGCCCTACCCAAAATCCTACGAAACATAATCAAAGTCTTTCCTTTTCTATGAGCAGGATAATCAATTGCATCTAAAAGATCAGAAAAAAAACTATAAATTTTTTCTCTTTCCAAAACACTCATCTCTTTTTTTTCATAAGGAATAAAATCTCTATTGACAAAAAGATTATATAAAACCAGAGCTACAGCATGAGATAAATTCAGAGTAGGATACTCTTCGCTAGACGGAATTCTAACCATAACATCACATTTAGCAATTTCATGATTATACAAACCATAATCTTCACGTCCAAAAACCACCCCTATCTTACCCTT
>JAZKSQ010000165.1:0-3833 GCA_036625995.1 Thermoplasmatota archaeon
GCCGCTTGTTTTATCATGTGTATCTTTAGCTTGAGCTTCTATCTGGTATGTTCCTTTGCTATCCCAGCTGTGCGATTGAGTATTGGATCCCCAAGTTGAGGTTTCTCCGTCTCCCCATCTAAAACGATATTGTAAGGTGTCTCCGTCTGCATCTTCAGAAATAGCGGTGAAGGAGCTCGATCCACCTACTACACCTTGGTTTGGTCCTTCAATGTCAGGTGAACATGGTGCAGCATTACTGACCGTATAGATTTTTGCTGCATCGGTTAAGTTGAAAAGTGATTCGTACCAGGTACATATCTTTCTGAGTCCTTCTACTTTTGCGAAATTGCTGCATCCGGCTTCGTTACATCCTGATCCGCCAGTTACTATGGCTTGGAATGTAATGGTGATGGTTTCTCCGTCTGTTAAATTCTCTGAGATGTTCCACCAAATCTTTTTGTTATCATCTGATACATGATCTGGATTTGTTGATGCGCTGCCATCTTTGTATTCTATACAGCATGGCATTTCGTCATAGAATCTGATTTCATTTAATTTTTTAGCGCCATAATAGGTTAGTTCAAGTTTGAAATCAACAGCAGTTCCTTCTACTATTGGTTCGGATGAATCTGTTTCATCTACCCATTCATTGGTTGATGGATCTTTTACCTTTTTAATGAATTCACTTGGTGGGGAGGTACAGTTTATTTTTGCTTTGTCGCATGCATGGTATACTTCTGAGTAACATGTTCTAAGTGTAACACATGCAAGGTTTTCAACTATGGTATTTTCCTTTTGGTTATATTCAGCTATAGTTGTGTCAAATTCCATTGAGAAACTTTGTCCGTTTTCTATATGTATTACAGCTGGTTCCCAGTCCCATATTATTTTTGTTCCTTCTGAAATGTTTTCTGTCGTTATATTTGGATCTTGTGATTGTTCTGGGTTTGGATAATTATATTCTTCGTTTCCGACATATTCAAGGCATTTGGGTAAATAGTCTTCTATCTTCATGCATTTAACGGGGTTTTCTCCAAAGTATGTGAATTCTATTTTGAATCTAACGTTTTCTCCTAATGGTTGCGGTGGTAGAAGTTCTGTCCAGTTGGTTCCGTTCCATACTGTTTTTTCCATAGTGAGGTGTGGTGTTGCTGTTATTTCAACTGAGTCTTCAGCAGATTTTTGATCTGAGGTTACATTGGCTATGTTGTATCCGTTCTTAGCTGAGTATTCAAGCGAGGTGATAGTAGCGTTGAATTTTATTATGGCTGTTTCATTGGGGTTCATAGTGGATAGATTCCATTTTATTATGTTGGTAGTTGAGTTATAATAGTCGTGATATGGATCTGCGTCGTCATTGTATTGTAAGAATTTTGGTAGTATATCTTTTAAGATGGCGTGTGTAAGGTTTTCATGGCCGTTATTTTTGACTTTTATCTTAAAAAATAGTTCTTCTTCCCCGTATTTGGTGATAGAGGAAACCCATCCTTCTTCATCTGGATCCCATACTTTTTTGTCGACCAGTAGTTGATGTGCAGGTATTACGTTGATGTAAGCTTTGTCTTGTCCTTGTCTTATTTTACCTGGGCAGTGTTCCATAGCTGATACGTTTGCCTTATTTGTCTCTGTATCTTCGGTAAGATCTAATGCTGTAACATTAAAACATAATGATAATTAGTTGGATAGTCGTTGGGTACATAGTTATGTGATGTATTCCATAGACTTATCATTTCGGATGGATTCTGAGGTACATATCCATCTGGTAGAGTGGTGTTTGTAAGATTCCACCAGACTACTCCGTCGCTGGTATTCATGTTATATATTATGTTGAATTTCTCTTCCATTTCTGTCAAATTATAGTCGTTTCCATAGTAGTTTAAGTTGATGTTGCTGATGGTGTCTAGACAAGAGTTATGTAAAACATCTGTTATATTTATGTCATAAAGGATATAGCTAGCGTCATCCTCAGATGGCCAGGGATTGTATTCTACAGTTATGTTAAATCTTACCTCTTCATTTAGAAAGGTGTCAGCTTCTTTTACCCATTCTCCATCCTGCAGGACTTTTTTAGAGACTTCTACAATATCTTCTTGGAAGCTTTTTTGAGCGGTTCCAATTGTTATTGTGGAAGTGATCATTAGAATGGTAGTTAGTATACTTATTGCCATTATTTTTTTGTTTTTCATAATTTTTTTCCTCCAATTTTTAATTTTGGCATTTTATAATTAATTTTTTTGTTATTTAAACGTTTCTTTACAGCTGTTGTCGTACCATATGCTGCAAAAATTATGTTTTTTTTCTTTTCTTCCCTTTATATTATAGTTACCGTCATTTTTAAATGTTTCTATTTATTTTTTTTTAAAATATTGAAAGTTATATAAATGTCTTTTTGTAGGGTTTTTTAGTGTTTTCTTGTTTGATCTTATTTTTTTTCAACTGTTTATTCCTTGATGGGTCTAATATCCCGATGCTTGCATCGAACAAACATTTACAATTAGAAATCCGTCTCGGAAATCGGCGAAATACCTCGTGTGCTTACTTCAGCTGGGATAGCCAATTTCAGGGTTTCTCGTTTATTTGGGTGTTTTAGTGTTATTATATGATTCATTTCTTTTTTTTGAGGTATGGTTATTGTTTTTGAGTCTCGGAATAAGTTTTATGATTTCTCTGTAATCATATAGAGGATTTTTTTGATATTCTTTTTGAGATTTTTTACAAGTTACTTGATGGCTATTTGAATTGATCTATCGATTTTTTTATGTTGTTTAGGGTTGATAGATTAAATTGAAAGGTTGTATCTTTGCTTTTTTATGTTTGCTGAGTTTGTATTGGTGATGTAGTTAATCACTTATCTTGATTTTTAACTTTTTTTTACAATTATATTTATTTTTTATTTTTTTGTGTAAAAAAAAAAGAGAGACAAATAATTTTTTAATAAGATAAGTTATATGGTTTAATCATTATGGTGATGCTTTATATTATAACTTATTATTATATGTATATTATATAGGGTTCTTATTAACAAAATTTCGGAAATAAAAAATAGGGGTAGTGTTGATTTTTGGTTATTTATTTTGATTGAGAATACTTTGAATTTTTTTTGTATTACGACTTTTTATTGTTTATGGATACGCTTAAGTGGTAGAAAAGTCTTTTTATCTTGGTTGATTACCTTTAATTCTTTATAAGTGGTTTTTCTTGACTTTTTGTTATTATTGATAGATAATTTTAATATGTTTTTAATATATTTAGTAAGCTTTATATATTAGGTGATACATTACATATATATTGTCTGCCTGGTGCCTTTTCTTCTTTGTTTGAGGTACCAGGGGGAGGCAAAACCTTATTCCTAAAAAAGGGAAAAGTTAATAAGGAAGGAAATATATAAAAATAAAAGAAAGAAAATTTGGAAACAAAACAAAGCCTAAAAATAAATAGGTGGAATCCTATGATAAAAAAGAGAAATGTATTTTCGAAGGCAGGTGTTCTGCTTGTTGCAGCTGTTATGGTATTATCTGCAATACCAGCTGTAACGGCAGATACAAATGACGCAGTGGATGCTGCAGCTTCATCCGGTCCTGAAGATTTAAAGATAGAAAATTCTGACCCAAACGCACCGAACATTGCTCCCGGTACTGTGCTTGGCAGAACTAAGCTGAATACTGAAGAAGCTTTTGGTGACGGCGCAGAAGGCGATATTTTATTTGAACAAGCTGTTGATGGCCCAGATGCAAGTTGGACTTTTGCAAATATCAAAGAAGCAGACGATTATGGCGGATACGAGAATTTCCAATTGTCTGCTGATGCACCGATCGGTAAATTAACTATCGTTGGTTTACCATTAGTATATG
>JAZKSQ010000166.1:0-3816 GCA_036625995.1 Thermoplasmatota archaeon
AGATGATTGAAATTTTTTTCTCTTTTTTTTAGTTTTTTAATGGTTTTGCTATATCCCACATAGTTTTAAATTTGCTATTTAGCTGTTCAATATCGTCTAGTTGAACGTAGGCTGTTCCTACATATGAAGGTTCGTCTCCTCCATCGGGGAGTATTTTTACTCCGTTTACTGCTAGCTCTTTTCCAAAAACACAGTTTCTCATGGTTCCATGTATGTCTTCATGTGAGAAATATCTGATATCAAGTTTATCTCCGTATTCCTCAATTAGTTTCTCTGCAGTTTTACGGTCGATGTCGGTATCCATTATAAGCTGTATATCTGTGTCAAGGTCTAACAATTTTTTAAAATAGTTTATGTATGGTTGTTTAAAGAAATGGTCTCCCCCAATCTGGAGTTTTAATGAATCTTTCTTTGATAAAGCGTTTTGTAGAATATTATAGAGGATCCATTTGCCGCTATATTGGAGAGTGACATTTCCGTTTCTTTTTAGTTTAATTCCATATTTCTCAAAGTTTTTCAGATAATATTCTGTATAATTTTCCATTCTTTTTTTTATCGACTTGTACGTATCTTCTGCTATGAACTTTTTAAGGTCATCTTTTATATTTTCCCATATGGCTTTTGGATGTACAGGTAAAAAGCTTTCCCTTCCGAATTCTTCATTGTTTTCTTTGGAAAATAGGACTTTTGCTATTATCCCTGCTTTTAGAAGGCAGGACCGGCCTGTTTCTAAAGGTCTTCTTGTTATATTTGCAAGTTCGTCAGCTATATCGAGAAAAGTAGAGAATTCTTTTGGGTTGTCTATAACCATTGTTACATAGTATATAGCTGCCTCTCGTGGGCGTTTAAGTTTCATTCTTTCGAACATCATTTCAAAATCTTGTATATAATCCAATTTTACATTGGTTTTAAGCTTATTACATCCCATCTTTTTGGTTCACCAATCCCTACTAGATAGTTTGAATTAAATCTTTTTTTTAAACCAGGATACTTTTTTTCTTCCTTTTATTTCTAAAATATTTTTTTATATCTCTGGTTAATTGAGCATATGTTTTTCTATCTGTTTTTTTTTCTGTAAGTTTTTAGATCAAAAAATGGGTGTTCGTATTAATATATTTTTTGTATACATAAATACCTGCATAATAAAAAAAAGATTTTTTTTAATTTATTTATATCGTTAATATATTGCCTTCTTCTGTTAGATTTATATCTGAGAATAAGTTTTCAAAGAGCCATTCATTATATCTATTTTCGTATTCTTCTGTTTTGATGTTTGAATGTTTTTCATAGTAGTTTACCCATTTTTTCCAGAGTTTTTTTTCTTCTTTCATTAGTAATTTTACGTTGTTTTTATAGCGTTTATATTGTTTTATATAGAATTCGAAAATCTGGAAAGATTTTTCTATGCCGGCTTGGAATCCTTTGCTGTAGCTACCTGTTTCTTTCTCTTGGATTTCTTTTTTTATATTCTTTTTTTTGTCTTTTAGAGCTTTTAGGTTCATAGATTTTTTTTCATCCATTTTTTTCCTAGCTTTTTTTTTGCTACTTTTGAATAAAAAAGTCTGTTTTTTTTTAATTAGTGTTAATCTATGTACAATAAAATTATTTTTTGTTTTATTTGTATTTTTTTTTACGCCGTCGGCCGGATTTGAACCGGCGACCGCTCGGTTAACAGCCGAGTGCTCCACCAACTGAGCTACGACGGCATCTATGTTTTTATTTGAAACAAAAAAATCTTTTTTATATTTTTTTTTGAGAAAGGTAAATTAGGGAGGTCCTATTAAAAGTTTCACCTCTGTTAAAAGGATTCTAATTTTTTACGGATCCTTAAATCTTTCATTTCTTTTTCTACAGTTTGATATACTCTGCCATGAGGTGTTCCTCTTATTAGCATGGATATTCCTTTTTTGATTATCGGCATATTTTCTATATGGGATATAATTCCAATGGTGTGTCCGTAAATAGATAGTTTTGAAGAAGTTATTTCTTCTAGTAGATCTTTAGTCTTTCCGTTCTTTCCTATTATCCTTGCTTTAATTCTTTTTACGTGTGAAGTTTTTTTGCCAGTGTAATCACGTATATCAAACAGATAGAATTCATATTTTTCGTTTAATAGTTTCATTGCTTTTTCAGGTGAAAAACCTCGTCCTATAGCTTGTACAATGTCTTGTACTATAAAACCGGCTAAGGGATCTTCTGTTTCATGATCATCTACAAGTACTTCCCCCGTGGAAGAGTTTATTTCTAGATTAATTCCAGTTTTTTTTTCAATTTCTTTTTTTGTATTTCCTTCAGATCCTATTAGAATTCCTATCCTTTCCTTTGGTATCTTAATATTCTTCATGTTTTTTAATCCTCATTCATTAAGGTTTGAATAGTGCTTTTTATAATTATCAACTTATTATATTGTTATATATGTTTTTTTCATCAGCTTTTATTTTAAATTTTTTGAAGTATTTTACTATGTTTTTTATATCTCTTCGAAGAAATTCTTTTGAATTAGGATGATCTTTAAGAACCCCTTGTCCTAAGTCAATTATATATGGTGTATTTTTGTGTATCAAGATGTTAAATGGACTCATATCACAATGGATTAGATTGGCTTTTTTATACATTTTTGAAATATCTTTAATTATTTGATTGAATATTTCTTTAGGTTTTTCAGGTGTAATATCTATTAGACGTGGAGCAGGATATTCTTTGCTGCCTAGATAATCCATTACTAAAACATTTTTATTTGTTTCAAAAGGGGTAGGGCTTTTGACATTGATTTCTTTCAGTCTTTTTAGGTTTTTATATTCTTTCTTTGTCCATTCATAGATTATGTCTCTTTTATTTTTATGTATTGATTTAAAACGTGGATCTCCTACTATGTATCGTGTTATATGTTTGAATGTTGAAGTTGAAATACGATATATTTTTACTGCAAGAAATTGTTTTTCAGGGTTTATTGCTCTGAAGACATTTCCTTCCTTACCTGTGGATATCGGAAAGTCAAAGGCGGATATTATTTTATCATCCATCAATTTTTCTATTGCAAATAATGTTGATTTATCAAATACTTCTGCACTGGTTTTTCTATCTAAACCTTCTCGTTGTAAAGTCTTTTGTATCTCTGCATCCAGTTTTTTAAGTTTTTTTCTATCTAAAAATTTGTCAGAAGACATCTATATTCTCTGGTAGAATATTTCTCTTACTTAATGTTATTGCTTTTGTTCTTCGGTATCTATAGATTATATCTGCTTTTTTGTCTTGTATTTCCCAGGGTTTCACAATTAATAGGTCGTCTACTCTGATTCTTTGTTTTCTCTTAAGTTTTCCAGGAATTCTAGCCATTCTATTTTTATCATCTTCACAGATAACCTTTAGTCTTGAGCCACCCATTAAACTTTCTGCGAGTGCAAACATTTCTTTTTTACTTCTATCTGGTAATCTTATTCTAGTTTTTTGTTCTTTTTCATTTTTGTTTTTTGGCAATTTACAACACTTTTTGTATAAATTTTAAATTTTTTTTTAAGTTTGGTTTTTTTTGGAATATATGTATTCAAAACATATATTATTAAAGTAACTATTTTTTTTTTGAGATTTTTACTGGAAAATATTTCTGAGGAGATTACTGAACGGTATTTTCTGTCATTTTACTCTATGGGTATAGATAGAAATCATCTGCATGTTTTTTTGACTGGACCTGTTTTCAGGTATTCTCCTTCTAGGTTTATGCCGATTTTTGAGAGTGTTACTGCTGTTCAGTTGTTTAAGTGTTTGCCGGAGTTGAAGGATGTGTTGTGGTGCGGTCATTTTTGGTCTGAAGGAAGG
>JAZKSQ010000167.1:0-3785 GCA_036625995.1 Thermoplasmatota archaeon
TTTTCTGATATAATCTGATACCTTTTCGAGTCTTTTAAAACGAATATTTGGTGGAATATTTGTAGATAAATATATGATTTCATAATCATTAAAAATCAATTTTTCTTTTAAACGTGAATATATCTCTTTTGTACAATCTATAGTGTTTAAAACTACCATGAAATTAGTAAGTGAATAAGCTTCTTCCAAAATTTTATCTAATTCATTTAAGGTTATTCTATCTTCAAGTAGACCTGCAGATATTCTATATCTGTTGAAATATTTATTCATTACTTCTTCATTAATTCTATCTGATTTATTCTGATCAAAAAGCCTTGTAGAATTAATTTTCTTTTTACTAATTTCGTCATCTTTATTTAATATAGGTTTCGTAGCAGTTGCTAATATTAAATATGAACCAAATTCTTCTGTTAAAATTTTAATACAGTCTCTAATAAGACTTAGGAGACCTGGAGGAACAGATTGAATTTCATCAATTAAAATGATAGAATTTGTTAATTTATTGTACTTTTTTAATAGGTGGTTTTTATTAGTAAATATAGATTTAAATAATTGGAAAAATGTCGTAACGATTATTTCTGAGTGCCAGTTTTCTATTAAAAAAGAACTTTTATTGTACCCTATTTCTTTTTTAACTGTAGTTCTAAAAATTTCATCAGCTAGATGATGATGTTCCAATAGTATATCATTCCCTATTTCTCCTTTGATGTTCTCTATTACGTCTTTAAAGACTTTATAGTTTTGTTCTATGATTGATATAAAAGGAAGAGAATAGATTATTTTAGGTTCTAAATTATTATTTGATTTTAAAAAATTTCTTATTCTAAAAGCACAACCAAGCATAGTTAGAGTTTTCCCACTACCAGTAGGTGCATCTATTTCAAAAAATCTTTTTTTACCTTCTAGTAAGTACTTATCTAAATTTTCAATAGTTTCTTGATATACCTCCTCCCTAATTTTATTGAAATTATTTGTTAAATCAAATTTTTCTTTGTATTTAATGAGAAAATCTTCAGAAGGATTGAAGTTATTTACAATCTCTTCAGTTTTGCTTGCACTTTTTTTATCAGATTCAATTAGAATAGAATAGATCAGGTTGAAATAATAAAAATAAATAGTTTTATTGTTCATAATTTTAAAAATAGTCGCGTTTTTAATTGGTATTTTACCTGTCGGCCCTTTTTTATCTCCGAGTTTTTTTAAAAAATCTTCGAATTTTAATATATAATCCAGGAAGTGATTGTAAATCTTATTTACTTCTTCTTTGTTCTTCTTTATACTGTTAAAAATTTCTAAAATTTCTTTATATGTACTTTTTGAACTATTTTCATAAACAAAATTAGTTTCAAAATTTTCTAGGTCTCCGTGATGTCTTCTTATAACTCTAAAAACAGTAGATTCGGGAAAACCTTCCTTGAATGAAGAATATTTAAATTCTTCTAGGAGGAAAAGACCAAAAAGAGCTGAAATTAACCCATGCCTCTCGAGTTTATCATCCCTACATTTTCTTCCAAGCAATCTATTTTGAAAAAACTCTGAACATTTTCCGAAATCATGAGAAATTGCAATTAACTTAACAAGTTTTTTAATTTCTCCTATTTTATCAAAATCACTATATTTATTGATATTTGTTAATAAACTGATTGAATTTTTTTTTACTTCGTTTAAGTGGCAAATCAATTTTTTATCTTCGTGAGAAAGTAGTTTAAAAGAGGACCAATCTTTCTTTACCATCAGTAATCCCGGCTATAAACTCATTTTTTTCTAATTTTTTAAGTGGGATATCTTCATTTTTCATTACAGCAATTGATTTGTACACCGGAGAAGACCTATCAGACTTCATTTTCACAGGTAGCCTCTCCATATATAATCTACTTTTTATTTCTGTCACTTTTACCATTTCTGATGGTACAGCTGTATCAGAATATTCAATTGTTTTTTCTATTAAATTAATTTCTGAAAAATTATCTATGTTAGCAAAAAGATTTACTTGGCCTAAATATGGTGGGAAAACACACTTATTTTTACCGATATAATCTTGTAATTTTGTTCTCAAAGAATCATCTTCTGCATATATATAAATACGATAATATGGATTTTTTACAAATTCTAATCTAGTCGGCGAACGGCTTCCCTTTTTTGTTGGATTCCTATAAGGATTTGAAAACTTTTTAGTAATATTATCTAAATTTTTTCCATGCATGAAATTAAATCCATGTAATTCCTTACCCTCTTCAGAAATCAATTTTATTCCAGTGAAAATCTCGTTAAAATTTAATTTTTTTAGATAATTTTCTCGTTTATATCCCAGTATAGATCCAAGAAGTCCGATTAAAGATGTTTTTGGTGGTATCAAATATGATTGTTTTTCTCTGTTACACCAAGCCTTTTTGAATAATGCATAATCTCCGTACAAATCAAATGCTATGATCTTTTTATTTTCCATTTTCAAAATCCTTTTTTTCAACCTTTAATTCTTTGATATCTTTTAGTTTTGATATGAATGAATTGATATTTTCATACTCTTGAGAATTGTCTATTTTATATTGAATGGATTTTAGGTACTCTTTATTTTCATGTATTACATTTACAAAGTTACTGAAGTCAAGATCTTTCTGTATATCTTTAAATTCCCTATACTTTGTCCCTCTCTTCTCATCTTTTAATTTTATCAAACTTTCGATATCACTGATTTTAGAGATAGCGTCTTTATAGTTAATTATTAAAAGCAACCTAGAGGTTTGTCCAGTTTTAGAACGTGTATTTATCAAATTAATTTGATTCCAGAGGGCCTTCAACATTAACTCAAGATCTTTTTGTTTTGTTTTATTTATCTCCGCTGTTTTTGGATTAATATATCCAATAGTTGAAAATAACGCATATGGTACCTGACTGCTTGTCGCAATTGCTCCTCTGCCCTTCTCTTCACCTGTCTTCATGACGCTGGTATTCTGTAAAGGCTTTAATTCAACTTTATTAATACTCCTATTCATATTTTTAAACTGTACAGCACCAGTTAAATCTACATTCCTACCTTTTTCAGCCAAGACACATCCAAACAGCCGAATATCTATACATTTATTTAATAAATCGTCGGGGTCATCTTTATCAAGAATATCCTTTAGATTTTCTCTACGACCTCCAACTGTTTGTGTTTCCCCTAGTGAGGAATAAAATACAATCTTTGATTTTTCTTCAATTTCTTCGTTCTCGTCACTTTCATATTTATCTAGATAATCTCTTATGTACCTTTTTAATCTAACATCTGAGACCATTGCCTTTTGTGTATCTTCATCAAACCTTGGCTCACCAGTAAATGGATCCCCATTGGGGTCACAGTCTTTAGCATCGTATAAGAAAAGTATTTCTGACCTATTTCCTATATCTGAATTAATTTTTTTTTCATTCATTTTTATCACCTTTTTTTGGATTTGTAAATTTATTTGCTAATGAATATCCTATAAACATACCAAAAATAAAATCGTTTTTTGAAAAATTGTCTTTATCAAATAAACGCCCTGCTCTTTTAAAAAATGATGATACAATAGGTTGATTTGCTATACCATGCATCACAGCTTTCTCCTGTATTTCGTTTACATATTTTTTTAGAGAATCCCTATCGTTAATCCTTTTATTAGCATAACCTAGCATTCGTTTTTCGTAATTGTTTATATTGTAAGAAAGCCTCGCAATCGTAACGCCTAAAGGAATTCCAGTACTTATTTCAATTGTGTTTGAAAAGAATTCATTATTAAAAATGAAATTCTCCATCTTTTCTAGTCCAG
>JAZKSQ010000168.1:0-3779 GCA_036625995.1 Thermoplasmatota archaeon
GATTCAATCTATCACGTCTAGTTCGATAATTTTTCCCACACCGCAATCTTGAGAAAACTCAGGAAACTTTTTTCTAATTTCTTGTTTATATTTAGTACAATGACAAGGATAAACTAATTCCAAATCTTTCAAAACAGAAAATTTGTTAAAACTATGAAAACCACCGATTAATCCCACGATATCACCAATTTGATTTGCTTTCCTTAAGATTTTTTCTACACCTGGATGAGAACAACCGGTAAGAACATACCAACCTTTTTTCCCTTTGAGAACTAAAGATTGTTCATCTACAGGACTACCTTTTAACCTACCTGTCGTATAAAGTCCCTTGCCTATCTTTTGACTTTCAGTAACGACCTTAGTAGTTACATCTGTTTTTTTAGGTTCTTCTAACCGATAAACTTCTACCTTTTTGTCTAACAAATCTAGAAGTGGTTCTAAACCACCGTTGTGATCCCAGTGTTCATGAGATATAACGATTTTATCGATTTTTTCAGGATTTATTTTTAGATTCTGCATATTTTCTAACAAAATTTTTCCTTTAGCACCAGTATCAAACAAAATATTTTCTTTTTTTGTTGTCTCTATAAAACATGCAAAACCCCAGTCTGACTTTAAATCAACACCTGGTCTAAATACTTCATTGTCATAAACTATAGTCAATTTCATATCCAAAAACCTCTCTCTCTTTTTTTATACCTCATTTTTTAAAACATTATCAATTGTTCCATCTGGAAGCATATAATCAGGATGAGGTTCTCCTTTTTCTTCCATATTGTATCTAACGCAGCTCTCCCAATCTCCTTTACAATACATTTCAACCCATTTTCGGTCTAATAAACCCTGCTTGTAATATCGTTTCATAGGACACATTTGATACCATTTACATTCTTCAGATAAAACAGACAACTTATGATAATCATCTTTGATTGTTTCTTTAAGAGAAGGATTGTAGACAACTGTTACAGGATGATTTAATGGTAATATCTTTTTCATTGAGTCACCTAAAAATAAATCTCCATAAAGTTTATAAAAATCTTTTTTAGAAGAGGGCAGCTCTAGACTATATTTTTTAAAAATATATCGTGTGGCATAATATCCTAGCGGAGCTAAAACCGATGGATCAATTAGTTTTATCTCTTTGTCCAGATAGATGCTACATGTATCAATTTCATCTCTTCTAGGTTTACGATAATCAGGGAGCATACATTTTACTAAATTTGTCATATACAAACTATTTCTTTTTACATTATTTGATTCCAAAAGTTCATCCAAAACCTTTCCAGAAGGACCAACAAACATTACCCCTTTTTCATCTTCTTTAAATCCAGGCGCTTGAGCAATCAACATAATTTTTGCATCTAGATTTCCTTCACCACAAATAGCATTAGTTCTAGTTTCACATAACCTGCATTTAGTACAATTTCTGATTTGAGAATTCAAATCATTAATTTCTTTTCTCATAATAACACTTTTTTTACAAGGTTAAAAGATAATCGACAACTTTGTTTAAACTATCAAAACCTCTATTATTATTTCTTCTATCAAGTAAAATAAACTTTAAACCATTATTTTCAGCGAATTGCCGATCTCTTTTACTATGTCCAACATAAAATAGTTTTTTACAATGCATATTCTTCATCAGTCTATTAAACGGATGATAAGAAGGTTTTAATTTTTTCAAGTCTTCAAGACTGGATCCTCTACCGATTATACATTCAAATAAATCTTCAAAACCAAATTCTTCGACAAAAAGTTCAACAATTTCCTGTGGTGAATCACTTAATATAGCCAATTTATATCTGTCTTTAAGATCCAGAATAGAGTCTACATCAGTAAAAGTTGATATCTCTCTGTTTTTTATCGCCTTAATTTTTTCTTTAACATAGTAATTATTTCTAGTCTGCCAGAACTCTTCTGGTTCTACATTCAACTCTCTACATGCCTTGTAAAATCCATGTAGATTTTTAGAATGGATTTTACTTATATTTTCCTCAGAATTTTTAATACCATACTCCGAAAGTGTTTTCCGAAGAGCTCTAAAGAGCCAATCTAAATTAGATTCCGTATCAATTAATACATCATCTAAATCAAATACTACACAACTTTTGTTATCCATTATACAACAACATCTTAAAGCTATAATACATATATCTTTTTTTATTCTCCATTCATTTTTTTTACTGCAACTTCAGCAGCCTTAATTAAAGGATATGCTGTCGGAGGAGCAGTAACTAACGGATGAGTCCCTATCTGAGCTGTAAGAAGAGAGTTTATAGTCATTTTATTTTGAATTGCAAAACCAATAATATTTGTTAGCTCCCCTGCGCTTGGTCCACCGATAACACCTCCACCAAGTATCATACCTGAGTCACGTGCAACAATCAGTTTAACTATTTGTTTATTCGTATCTGGGAGAGTACCCGGATGTTTGTCAATTCCTTTAAAAACCCCTGTTACAATATCAAAACCTTCTTTACGAGCCATTTTTTCAGTTAAACCTGCAACTCCAAAACCGGTTTTACCAATCGCTGTGGAAAAAATAGCGATAGTTCCTCCAAAAGTCTTGACAGCCGAAAGCAAATACAGACCCATACCTGCTATTCTAGCCTCAGCACAAGCTGTAGAAGCCAACATAATACTACTTGTCTTTCTGGTGAAAAAATCTTTTTTTTCAGCACAATCCCCCACAGCGAATATATCCGGATTTTCTGTCCTCATGTATTCATCTACTTTTATGAATCCTTTTTTATTCAACTCTATACCTGCATCCTTTGCAAGGCTTGTATTAGGACTATAACCGATTGATACAATCACTGCATCAGCATCTATCTCTTCATCGTTTTCTAATATAACACCAGTAGCTTTTTTATCTCCTTTTATCTTCTTTACACCTATATCTGTTCTTATTTTTATACCTCGGTCTTTTAAGATTTCCTCAGCTTTTATAGCCATTTCTTCATCAAAAGCAGAAAGCAATATATGGGGAAGTATCTCCACAAGCGTCACTTGTTTTTTGAGTTTATTTATTTCATCTGATACTTCGACCCCTATAAAACCTCCTCCGATAACAACTATTTTCTTAGTATCACTAATTTTTTCCACAAGTCTATCCAGATACTCTTTATTTTTCGGGATAACAAACACATTTTTTTTATCCATACCTTCCAGCCACTTTGGTATCTTCGGTTTAGAACCAGTGGCAAAAACAAGTTTTTCAAAACCAATTTCTATTCCATCAGATAATTTACAAATTTTCTTTTTTGTATCTATAGATGTCGCTTCATCAACTTTAAGATTTATACCTGCATCAAGCAGTACATCATCAGAGATTAAATCCTTTTCACTATCTTCAAGTGAACCGAAAATATAAGGTATACCACACGGTACGATAGTTTGTTTTTCCTTACGGACAACTGTAAACTCTTTTCCTGGATAATGAGATTTTCCAGTCGTAGCTACGACAATTCCAGAAGCACTTCCACCAACAACTAATACATCCGTCTTTTCCATAATACTTACCACAAACTTATATTTATATTGTTAATAAACTGTAGTTTTAATCTTATTAGAAAATCTTTTGAAATAGATTAACTAACTAATTTTTTTAGAAATATTCCGTTTATAAGAATTTTTATAATAACTATTAACAAGTAATAAAATTCTGTCTATAAATATTGTATAAGACCTGTACTCTTTATTAAGTTTAAATTATACATCACTATTAGGGTGTTGAAAAATTAATTATGCCCTCCTATGATTCATTTAGTCTTGGATGC
>JAZKSQ010000169.1:0-3724 GCA_036625995.1 Thermoplasmatota archaeon
TCACCCGAACACCCTCCTTTTTTTTCTCTTCAATAAAATCAAGCATATCAGAGGCGTCTACCTCATAGCTACCATAGACTTTACCGTCACTAGGAGGTTTATAGAGGGAAATCGCGGTCTTACGCCAAGGGGAAGTATGTATCTTTTTAGCCATTCAAACAATCACAACCATAAAAAAGCAAAACAGGAAAACAATAAAAAAAACTTTCTTTTTAAACACATTAATTTTTTTTTTAAAAAAAATGAGAAGAAAAACTGGTTTTTTTCAGGTTATTCAAAATCTATTTCATAAGATGAGGAACTTTTCTGTTTACCATGTCTTAGAAAACGGCTGGCAGACATCCAAAACAACAAGAAAAAAACAGCTATAACACTTGCTTTAAAAAAAGAAAAACCTGAATTAAAACTCAAAAGAGAAAAACGAGGCACAAAAAATACAACAAAAACTGAGATTATCCCTAAAATTAGTTTGAATCCAAAACCATTATTTTCCTTTTCCACTTCTTCCATAACTATACATCCACTCCATTCCAATACTAAATATGCCTGTGCTAAACAATAACACTATTCTGCTGTATCTCCTATATAAAGAGACTCTGTAAAAAAACTGAAAATGTCAAAAAAACAAAAAAATAAAAAACATACAAATAAAAAAAAATGAAATTTTTTTCTGATTTTTAGTACCATACACCGTGTTCTTGAATAAACATATCCATAACGATATGTATAAGAACCGATGCTACGCCCATAAACCAGATAACCTCTCTTTTAGAATTAAACTTAAAATGAAGAAAAACAAAACCCAAAATAGCAACAGGACTAACAATCTTATGCAACAAAGAATGATAACCACATAAAACAGTGAAAGTAGAAAAATCAAAAATATAATAAAGACCCAAAGGAAAATCAGGGATAATACTAAAAACTATACATACAGCTAACAATAAAAAAACATTGAAACGATTCCAGCCGTCATCATAAAAACTTTTAAGAATCAACGAACCTAACGCAAAAAGACCGATACCTGCTGATAGATGAACAAGAAAACCTGGCATAAACTATTATTTCACCCTTTATCCCATCCCAAATTATTACTACATTTAAAAACAAACATATAAATTATTCTTTTTTAAAAATTTACCCAAAAAAAACAAAAAGAGATAGTAAAATTTTTTTTGTTTTTTTTATCTTTTTCTAATCCAAAATAGGGCTGCTAAAAAAACAACGATGATACCTACTATAAGAAAGATAGAATTCAGATTAAAAAAACTAGATGTCTCTTCTTTCTCATCGCCCACATAGGGATATAAACCTTCATCGGCATCATAACGCCAGTTCCAAACACCGTCATCGTCACTATCTATCAAGATAAAACCATCGTCATCTTCACCTAGTGAAGTATCAGCACCTGTATTGTTGTTATGATAATAATCAAAAACACCGTCACGTCCTTCATCAACTATGTATCCATTGATTTCATCAAAAAATACTACGTCGACATTAACATAAACCAACATTTCAGCGGTACCAGAAGGAACACTATATTGATCCTCGGTGAAAACCTTTAAACTATAAAGACCAGACTTTTCCCAGCTATGAGATAAACTCATCTTTGTACTATTTGCAACAAAAGAAGTGTTAGTAGTTGTCCCGTCACCCCAGTCGAAAATATATCTTATGTTGTCATCATCTAAGTCTGTAGATAAAGCATTATAGGTATAGGTCTGCTGTTTTTCACATACTTGAACTCCTTCTAGGGTAGGTATAGAAGGCGGACGGTTAGCCTGAACAACTACCGCTGAACTCTTATAGGTATCAGATTTACCTCGGTTATCATATACAGTTAGCAAAACAGAATAGTTACCCTCTTCAGTGTAGGTATGAGTTACAATTCTACCGGAGCCATAGGTTCCATCGCCGAAACTCCAATTCCATTCATCAATATTTCCATCTACATCATAGCTACGAGATCCGTCAAAAGTAATACCTCCATCTACATAACCCCGGTAAGGTTCACCTGCAAAAGCACTAGCAGTAGGAGGATAATTGTAATCACCTGTTGAACCCCCATCGTTAGTAGTTCCACCATTAGTTGTATCATCGTTTGAATCTTCGGAAGTATCCCCGTCTACTTCCAATTCAAATAAAGCACGTTGCCGTTGATCTTCAAGACCATCATCACCAAATTTAACTAAAATAGCAATAAAATCTTGTTCATGAGGAGTAAAATTTGAGCCGTTTGACCTTACGTCATCTACAAAGTTCTTGAGTTTTTCATTATCTTCAGAAATAGGTATATCATCAGTTAAATTCCAAATAGCATTTTGGATAAAACTCTTATTATTTTCGTACTCGCCTTTGTTATTAATTAAATAATTTGTCTCGTTTCTTATATTATCCCATTCTACTTCAGTAAAATCTTGAGGGATTTCATCACAATAACTATTGTACAAATTAACCGTATGCCTTATTCTTTCTATACGTTCAGCTTTTTTAATACACCATCCATCATACTCTATACCAGCTTTGATATCTCCTTTGCTCCTATTAAAAACCATATTAAAATGACTATCATCACCATTAGCAAGCTTTAGTTCTACTGGTTCTCCAGGTAAATCGACGGTTTCACATAGATCTACTTCTGCATTAACTGAAATGTTTGCTAAACCAAAACTTAGCATACAAACAATTGATAATAAAAACAAAAACTTAAACCTGTAACTCTTTTTCATAGAAAATATTTTCCTCCTTTGTTCTCCTAAAAACTAGTTTATAAAATACCTGGTCGTTATATAAAATTTTTTATCCACTAAAATAATAAATTAAATATTTTTTAATTAAAAAGAAAAATATAAAAAGGATTGGTTTAACACTCCGATATTTCACTATCTACTTCATCCTGTATCTCAAAATCATTACTAAAACGACCGAAAAAGAAATACTTAACTAACATCCAGAAAATAAAAAACAATATAAAAACAGAAAAACCTTTGTAAAACGAAAAATTCATATTCCAAGAAATCAAAGAAAACGAAGGAAAAAACAAAACTACCAACAGAGAACACAAAGAAACAAGAAATCTAAAAACACTTTTTGATCCAAATAGGTTATCCCATCCTTTTCTATCTGACATAAAGTAAATATGTCCCTCCTGAACAATTTTTTTTCTGCAGACGCCAAAACCATACGCATGACAGCGTCAGAACAGATTACAGAATACACAAACCAGATATCTTTTTTGTGTTATAGCATCCCAACTAGTTAATTAAACACTATGTATCAACCACTAGAAATATCTTTGCATCCAAAACCAACAAAACAAATATATTAGAACAAAAAGTATTTTAATAGGTTAATTAAATACTATCTGAAAAAAAATTTTTTAGGGAGGAAGAAAAAAATCATCCTAAAATACAAAAGAATCACCGTCATAATAACGTTGATACTGCTAACCACAAATCTAGCCTTAATAAATATCGGAGAATCTCAACAAGAGGTTACGCTGTCAATAAGCAACATCAAATGCAAAGTCGATGAATCAGATTGGAGCTGGCTTAACCTAACCAACGCTGATAAAATAGGACTAATTTCATTTAACATCAGCTGGAACCCAGATATAATAGAACTTATTTCAATAAAAAACAATACAGACACAGACTTTGAATTCAACCAACTATCCTACCACCACCAGCCAGAACAAGGGTTAGTAGGATTTGATATCTTC
>JAZKSQ010000170.1:0-3718 GCA_036625995.1 Thermoplasmatota archaeon
TTTTATCTTGATTTTATTTTTTTTGCTACTGTAGGTCTTTCTTTGAAAAATATTTTACTTCCACAATATGGGCATTGCATACCAATGTTTTTTACGTCGAATCTTACGTCTTTTTTACATAGACCGCATTTATAACCTGACATTTTTTTCCACCTTCAAAATTTTTTTTTATCTATCTTTTTTTAATTATTCTACTATTGATTCCCCTGCTTCAGGTGGTTCGATATCGCCTTTGAGTATTTTTCTGATTTTTTCGCCTGCCTCTGTTTTTGGCATGTATGCTGCCCCTGCAAACTTAGTTCCGCATTTTTTGCATTTCCAGATACCTGTGCTTATTCTAACGACTTTTTTATGTCCGCATTTTTTGCATACGTGTTTGGCTTTTTGTATTTTTTCTATAGCTCGGACTGTTGATCTTGACCTTACACCGTAACGAGTTCCGAATCTGCCTGCGGATTTGGCTTTTCTTGTTCTTCGGGCCATATTTATTTACCTACACTTTTATATAATATCTTCCTTAGTTTTTTTCCGTTATCTATAGAGTCTTTAATAACTTTTTTGATTTCATCTACAGTAAAGCTTCCATTTAAACCTTTCTGCATAGCCCGTATATCCCCGTTCTTATCTGTTGATACAGTAAGTCTTGCTTCTGCTATATCTTCTTCGTCTAATGAGGCGTCCATGACTACTGCGTCATCGAATTTTATGGATGTGCATGATATGGGTGGTTCTTTCATTGGTAGTGGAAAGTTTTCTCCTTCTAATTCATCGAATTTTTCAACTGGTACAGTGGATTTATATAATGCTGCCAGTGCTGCTAGTGAACATGCGTCGAATAAATTGCCGTCGTAATCTAGGATATGAAGGTCTATAAAGACTATCCATATTTTTTCTCCAGGTTCTATACATAGTTTCTCAAAGTCTATTACGTTTGATTCTCTGATTCCTCTGTCTACTACTCTTGCTAATTCAACTGCGTCTTCTCTTGGTGGACCTGGTTCGAAGTTAGGTGATGCTAAGGGTATTAGTTCCGCTGCTGTAGTCATTACCCCTTCGTTTGGTGTATCTGGATATGGTTCACCTAAATCTATTTTTATTCCAGCTACGACTTGTGTGTTTCCGATTTCTACTTTTGCTGAACCTTCGGCGTTTGATATATAGTCTGGCTCTATGTTTATTTCCCTGTATTCATTAAATTTTCTTCCGTCGGTTCTTTTTCCTTTTTTTGCAAGGTTTATTAGATAATCCCGTTTAATTGAGGAAGTAATCGTCATAAGTTTTAGTCCCCCTTTCTGTTTTGATATTTATTTTTAATTGCTTCTTTTTGTATTTTTGATACTTGATGACATCCTTTTATAGCTAGTTCTAATGCTTCGTCGAATTCTTCTACAGTTAGATGTCCATCCATCTGTAAAAGTAGTACTTCATCGGTTCTTGGTGCGATTGCTATCGGTAGGTCTGCCTGTCCGAATTGATCTTCTTCTTTGAAGAGGTCTAACACCACTTGATCTTCGATTTTACCTGATGCGCATGCTACGGGTATGTCTCTCATGGGTATTCCAGCGTCTGCTAATGCAACTCCTCCAGCTGTTAAACCTGCGCATCTTGTCCCTGCTGCCGCTTCAAGTATTTCGATGTTTACATCGATGGCGGCTCTGGGAAATTTTTCCGTTAAAACTACTTTTTCATATGCTTCTGAAGTTACTTTTGAAATTTCTCTGCTTCTTCTATCTGGACCAGGTCTTTTTCTATCATCTACGCTGAATGCCGCCATATTGTATCTTGCGTTTATGATTGCTTTTAGTGGATCTTGAGTGTGTCTTGGTATCGCCTCTCTTGGCCCATAGATGGCAGCCATTACTTTGTTTCCACCCCATTCAAGATAGCAGCTTCCTTCTGCTCTATGTAGAACTCCTGCTTGTATTTTGACTTCTCGTATTTCCTCTGACTTTCTTCCATCAAGTCGTTTACCGTCTTTCATTAATTTTATGTCTGATTTCATCTTTTTATGACACGTCCTTTAAAACTTTTTTAAGATAAAAAGATTATAATTTGTTTTTTTCTAATAATTTTTTAATTTTGTTAGTTAAACCGTATGATATTGACTCTTTTTCTATTATATTTATCGCCTTGGTCGCTTTTTCTATTCCTTCTTCTTTACCTTGTATCCATATTCTTCCGTTTTTACCTACGAAAAATTTGCATTTTGTATGTTGTTTAAGAAGATTTATCATCGATCCTTTTTTTCCTATTATCCGAGGTATTTTTGTGGGTTCAACCTCTATTATTTGCCCGCCTTTTATTTTACGGAGTTTTGGTCCATCCATAGTTAAATCGATTTTGTTTTCAGGAGTTACTTCTGAAATTCTAGCAGATATCGTATCTCCTTTGCTGAGATATTTATCTGTTTCCCCGAATTCTACATGCCAAGGTACTTCTGATACATGTAAAAGACCAGGATATGATGATTTGATGTCTAACAACCAACATGTCGACATATTCTTTTCTATTATTCCTATTATAAAATCATCTTCGACAGGTTGGTATCGCCCTTTCAATGGGACTACATTTATATACCCTGCTTTTTGTCGGAGTATTCCTGATACTTCAGAATAGATTTCTCCTTTTTCGACAAATGTTCCTTGTCCTGACTTATTGTTTTTGATGTTTCCCAAATGTTGACCTGGAATAATTATTTCTCGTTTTTTATTTTTCATAAAAAGTATTACACCTAAGAAAGAAAGTTGTGTTATTTTAATATTTTTGTAGAAACGTTACCATGTGTTATATCGTTTAATTTTTCGAAAAGTTCAGTTTTCATTCCTGCGTTTAATTTAACTATTCCTAGCCATGATCCGTCTGATTGCCAATCTTCTTTTTCTAAGAATCCATATTCATGGACTACGCCATAGGCTTTTCCTGCATATTCTGGAGGTATTTTTATCGATATCCTGATCCGGTCTGTAGATATAGGTATGATTGGTTTGAGTTTTTGTATTATATTTTTTACCTGTTCTGATACTGGTTTAAATGGATCTATATGTACTTTAGCTTCATTCATAGCGTTTTTGATCCTGTTTGGTGGGTGTGGTGAATTGGTTTTAGGGTCCATTGCTGTCCTTACTATGCTATCCACGATTCTTTTGGTTTTTTCCTCTTTCATCTTCCGTCTTTGTTCAGTGGTGAGTTGTATGTCTCCTTTTAAAACGATTTCTTTTGTGATTTTTTCTATATCTGTAGTTCCAAACTTTTCTTTTAATGCTTCTTCAGAGGCATGTGTTCCTTTATTTGCGTCTTTGAAGACGGAGTCTATAGCTAGATTTTTTAAAATATCGATGTCTTTTCCATCTATAAGATCCGCTGCTTTATAAGGATCTATTAAAACTTCGAAATGTTGTCCTTTTTTATTCAATCTAGCTATAACCGCTTCATCAAGACTTACCAATCTCTAATTACCTCCAAGAGCTTTTTCTACATATTCCTTGGTTTTTTCTGTGGTTAGTATGTTGAATTTGATTTCTTTATCTACTATCCCTATTTCAGTTGCTTCTGCGCTTAGTTTACCTTCAGTTGCTTTATGTAATGCATTTACTCCTAGTTCTATTGCTTCGTCTTTTTCAAGGCCTTCCTTATAATGTTCTTCGAAATAGGACATTGCTCCGCTTCTTCCTGCTCCTTCGCTACTTGCTTTATACTCCATTAGGGCTCCTGATGGATC
>JAZKSQ010000171.1:0-3710 GCA_036625995.1 Thermoplasmatota archaeon
ATGTATTCCAACTTCTTCCAGTTCTGATATGGAACCTATCCTTTGTACTTCATCTATAGTGGTTTCGTCTCTTCTATCTATTGATAGAAGCTGAAGGCTGCCTTTTTTAAGTTTATATGCATCCTCGTAGACTGGTGAATAGAAATAATGTAGATAATAACGGGTACCCATTACAAATTCTTGTATGGTATATTCTTTTTCTTTGTTTATCCTTCTTTTAAATTCTTCGTATGTTTTAGCTATAAAGAATCCTTTTCCGCCTTTGGCTCCATGATATTTTACGATTACAGGATTTTCTATATAATGAGGATCTTTGATTTCACGTGGCATAGTTAAACCGGCTTCTTCAAGCCATTGCCGCTCTTTCGTCCGGTCTGATTCCCAGGTTAACACGTCTCTATTTCCAAAAGTGGGAAGATCAAGTTTTAAAAATTTATCTGCACCCAAATATTCTACAAATGAACCATGAGGTATTATTATAGCGTTTTTATCCCGTAGTTCATCAGTATGTTCTAAAATTTCATCATAGGTGTCTACATCTAAAAATTCATCTGGTTTTCCAAGTGGAAAGGCGTCATAAATTTTTCTACGGTCACCTACTGAGATACCTAATGTTTTAAATCCTTCTTTTTTAGCTCCATTAAAAATCTGAAGGCTCGAATGTGAACAAACCGTTGCTATCGTGAGCTCCTCTTTATCGTAATCTTTTAGAATTTTTTCTATGTTGATATCTGACATTTTTACAATACACCTTTCCATCTGTCAATAAAGTTTAAACATTTTATTAGTTTCGATAGACCTAAAAGAAATCTACTTAATTTTTTTTTCAACTTTTCTTCATTTTTTTTTGATAAGGCTTGTACAACAAGTCTTTTTAAACAAATAAACCAAAGCCTTATGATAGATTATATATGAAAATTGTTGGTCAAGTATCTAATAAGGCAGAGGCAAAAGAGTTAAGTTTTATCGCAAAACTATTTGTTGTAGGCAGGAGAGCAAGAAATCTAGCACATCACAAGGAAAAAGAAAAATAAAAAAAAAGAAGTCTTAGACAAAATCTTTTCAACTCTTTTTTTCCCCTCTTAATTTCATATTTTTTTTTACCACATTCTCCTTTTTTTCAATACATGTCTATAACCTACATTTATTAAAGGAAAAAAGGTATATACTACCTAAAAAATGCAGAAAAATAAAAAATTTTCAGAAGTAAAAAATTTTTTTCTACTTTAAACAAAAGTTTTTCTTTTGAAATTGGATTGATAACATGGCAGATAATATAGAAAGTTCTTCAAAAAAACAAAAACAGGAGACAATAAAGGCAGATACAGGAAAGAGAAGAAAAGAACAATTTATAGAACAACTAAACGAGGGAGATAAAGTAAATGATTTTTTCGCAATAAAAATGAAATCACCTCCACGCCCATACAAAAGAGGAACATGGTTCAATATTTTATCATCAGATAAAACGGGAGAAATAAGCATAAAATACTGGGGTGGAGAAAACAAAGAACAAGTAAAAAAACTATATGAAAGCCTTCAGATAGGTGACGTAATAAAAGTTAGAAACGGAGTATACGAAATCTATGCAGATAAACCACAGATATCGATAAACGAAGATAAAGGAAGTATGACCAAGCTAGTACCTGGAGAATACGACGTAAAAGATTTTTTACCGACACTCGAAAATGAAAAAATAGACAAACTCACAAAAAAATTAATCGATGAAATAGAAAATATGGAAGATAAACAACTAAAAAATCTTCTTAACTCTTTTTTCAAAGATCAAAAATTTCTACAAGAATTCATTCATGCACCTTCAGCTATGACACATCATCACAACTACATTGGTGGAAATCTAGAACATACATCAAATGTAGTGGAACTATGTAAAAAAATCACTACGATGTATCATCACATAAATAAAGATCTACTAATAACCGGTGCTATACTACACGACGTCGGAAAAATAAAAGAATACAAAACTACAGCATCCATAGATAAAACTTCAGAGGGAAACTTTATCGGACATATAGTAATAGGAGACAGATGGATAAAAGAAAAAATACAGAAGATTAGAGAGAAAGGAGGAACCTTTTCTGATGAAAAAGAAATACATCTTTCACATATGATCCTAAGCCATCACGGTAAATATGAATATGGTTCACCTAGAATGCCTAAAACCATAGAAGCATGTATACTACATCAAGCCGATAACATGGATGCACAAGTTAAAAACTTTATACAACACATCAAAGAAGGAAGGAAAATGACTGACGAAAAATGGGCTTTCCTATATGACTCAGAAGTAGGTAGAAAAAGAAATATGTATCTAGGAAAAGATTACTAACCAAAAAAATATATGAAAATAGTTATCTGGCTGAATTGATTTATGAAAAAAGATATGATAAAAATCTTAAGATGCCCTACATGTAAAAATAAACTGAAAATGCAAATCAAAAAAGAAAAAGAAAATCACATAATCAAAGGAAAACTAAACTGTCCTAAATGCAATGTAAATTATCCAATAAAGGACGGTATACCTGATTTATTACCTAAAAAATAGCTGTCAAAACATTTTTACCTATTTTTTTTATTTTTGAACAAAATCTTTTATATCCCGTACGATATCGTCCGAACGAGTCATTTCTTTAATATATCTTTTAAAACGCGGTGCTCGACGATCCAAAATTACTGCTGCACCTATATCGTTCTCATCACGTATAAGACGACCAATCGACTGAAGTAATTTACGAGCAGTAGGAGCCTCAACTGTATACTCCCATCCTTTGTTGAACTTTAAATCATAATAACGTCTTAGTCCTCTCTGACGAGCAGTAGGTTTAGGATAAGGAATACCTACTACTACAGCTATCTCCAGCTGTTCAGCCGGAAAATCAAGTCCTTCACTGATTCTGCCGCCCATAACTGAAAACATAGCTGCAGAATCATCTATATCCTTAGCTGAATCCTTAAAATCAGATACCACATCCATTAAAGCAGATTGAGACATACCTCTTCTTTCAATAAATAGACATCTTTTAATATCGTCTCTAAGCCCGTGTCTTAAAAGATTTTTCATTACACTATAACTTGGATAAAAAACCATAGTGTTACGAGGAAAACTATTGCATATATCAGCTACATGTTTACTCATTTTATCTAAAATTTTATCATTTTTAGAAATCTCGCTATATTGAGTAGTGACATCATCTACAAAAAAAATTCTTCTATTCTTTTTAGGAAAAGGAGACGGATAGGCGATAAGTTCACATTTTTTAGAAAGACCCATAGAATCACGATATTCCTCTAACGGTTCAAGAGTACCAGACATATGTATACTAGAATGAAATTTTTTTATTATAGAAGAACCTACAGAAGGATCCAGGCAATAAGCTTCTATACGTGGATTTTTTCCATCCTTAGAATCAACCACCAATTTAGCGTATTGATCCATCTCAAGATTAATCCAAAAATCAAGAAAAAGACCTAACTTATGGAGATATGAACGAGGTAATTTCTCTTCTTTTTCCAGATATTCACGTATTTTTTCTCCATATGCGACTAGGTCACCTATTATATCATGCATTTGTTTGCTGTTAATCTTAACACGAGAATAAATCTCTGATTCAAATTCATGGCTAGGTATAAAAGCGTCGCTTTTACCTTTTTTCTTATATCTTATCGAGTTTTCTTTCATCTGATAAACATAA
>JAZKSQ010000172.1:0-3668 GCA_036625995.1 Thermoplasmatota archaeon
ATAGTAAAGAGAATAGATCCAGATTTCCCAGCGCTTAAAGAAACATTCCGTGAAATAATGGAAGATTCAATGGATATAGATAATGCAGAAAAATATTTGAAAAAAATCCAAGAAGAAAAAATAGATATTGAAATACTAAGAGGACATGTTCCATCTCCTTTCTCATTTAACCTGATGACTCTAGGTGCTTCAGATATTGTCTTAATGGAAGATAAGAAAAAATTTACCATGGAGATGCATAAAGAAGTAATGGAGGCAATAAAACACGAAATATAAATCAAAAATCAAAATAAACGACGACATTTATCTGACCGATGATTATTGCCTATATCTTTCTTCTAAAAAAACAGTTGTAATTTCTGATTTACATCTGGGTTTAGAAGGTGTCTTAAGAAGCGAAGGTTTATCTATACCTCAATATCAAAAAAAAGTAATTGTAGAAAAAATAAAAAAAATAGTCGAAAAATATAAACCAAAAAAAATTCTGGTTAACGGAGATTTTAAACACGAATTCGGAAAAAACCTAAGTCAAGAATGGAGAGAAATTAGTGAAATATTAGATTTTTTATCTGACAAAGTAAAAGAAATAATTCTGATAAGAGGAAATCATGATAACTTCCTTCAAACTATAGCCGTTCATTCAAATGTACCATTCAAAAAATATTACAAATTTGAAGATTCATTATTCATACATGGACATAAACGTAGAAAAAAAGAGTATAAAAGATTGATAATCGGTCATGAACATCCATTCATTAAAATAAGAGATAAAGTAGGAGCAACTCTTTCCCTTCCATGTTATCTATATTCCGAAGAATTAATTGTTTTACCTGCTTTTTCTCCTCTCGCCAGCGGTACAGATATGACTGCTGTAGAAAGAAAAGATTTGTTGTCACCAGTTTTAAAAGATTATGACATATCGAGGCTAAAGGTTGTAGCAATTGGAAATATCGGTCTACTTGATTTTTCGAAATTAGGTAAACTTAGAAAATTAAAAATGTAAAAAAACTGATTTTTTTTTTTAAAAAAAAAGAATAAAAAAAAACATCCCTCATTGTCTAATATAATGAACTGAGTTCTAGTCAATTTTTAATTAAAAATTGTTTATTTAAAAAACATTTTTTTTCAAAAACTATATAGAGGATATCATTCATTTTTATTTTTTGATTGACATTGATTATGTCCTCTTTCAAAAAAGTAATCTGGTGGCTTATTGCAAATTCCGCAGGCGGAAATAATAGAGGACTGATAATCGATTCATTATTTAATAAACCAAAGAACACTAATGAACTCTCAAAGAAACTCAAACTTAGTTATAAAACAGTTCAATATCATCTACATATTTTAGAGAAAAATGAATTCGTAACCTCAGTTGGAGATAAATACGGAGTTACTTTTTTTCCTTCAGAAAAAATGGAACAACAAAAAGATTACTTTTATCAAGTCTGGAATAAAACAAAAAAAGAAAGTTAATTTAATAAAATGGAAGTGAAATATAATGAATAAAGAAGATATGTCAAATGAAAAAAAATTTACAGTTATTAATAAAAAAACCGTTTTACTTATAACGGTTTTAATCGCTTTAGGAATCATTACAGGGGTTATCCTTTCTAATTTTTTTATAATTGATGCAAATCAAAAAATCAAAGATTGGAATGAAAACATGGAGGAATGGAGTGAAAACCCCGGTAATTTCTCTTGGGGCAACTGGACCAATAATAATTCTTCCAATGACACAAATTCTAATTTCAACGATACTAATATGTCACATAATAAGTTCGACTTTAATTTAGAGCCTATATCCATTGAGGATGCATTCTTCCAATCTATTGGTGTTATATCTGTCTGTATAACCTCTTATTTACTGGCAGGATTAATAATAACTTATATTAAAATATTCCTGGATACACGCTCTCAATATATCTTAGGACTGTTACTTGTTTTAGGTCCTCTATTTGTGATATCACTGTTTTTCCTCAATACTTTAAGAGCCCTGTTCTTCTCAGCTGCATTAAAATATAGTATTTTAGAATCTGTATTTGGTTTCGGTGTTTTAGGTCTAGGAGGCATAATAACAATACTATCAATATTTGAGATAATAGGTTTTGTCATACTCTTAGTACTTAGCAGACAATAAAAAAAATACTTTATAACAGATTATATTAAAAACTCAAAAAATAACAAAAAAACCAATTTTTTAACTTTTTAATCAAAAGTTTTTTAAATACAAAATAGTAAAGAAGTGTTAAACAAAAGCTTAGAGTTAAAGGAGGTATTTGCCTTAATTTATGAAAAAAATAGCAGTAGTACTTGCAGGATGCGGCGTAAAAGATGGAAGCGAAATACATGAATCAGTAATCACACTTCTTCAGTTAAAAAAACACAACTTAGACTATCAATGCTTTTCATTAGATAAAAAACAACATCATGTAATAGATCACACAAAAAATAAGCCAGTAAAAAATGAAAATAGAAACATGTTGACAGAATCAGCAAGAATAGCCCGAGGTGAAATCAAAAAAATTGATGAATATAACCCAGCTGATTATGATGCATTAATTTTCCCAGGGGGATTCGGCGTAGCAAAAAACCTGTTTACATATGCCATAGATGGACTAGAATGTAAGATAGATGAAAAAATAAAAAAAGCAATAATCGAGACACATAGAAAAGAAAAACCTATAGGCGCAATATGTATCTCACCGTTACTGATAACCAGAGCATTTCAGGATTTAGATATAACACCAGAAGTTACAATAGGAAACGGTGAACAACTTATGGATGACGTTGAAAAAATAGGGGGGAAACCTATACCTAAAAAAGTATATCAGATACATTATGACGAGAAAAATAAGATAGTTACAACTCCTGCATATACCATCGCTAAAGATATAGCAGAAGCCGCCTCAGGGATAGAAAAACTAGTAGAAAAAATAGTTGATTTGATAACATAAAAAAAAAGAATAGTTTGAAATAAAAAAACTTTTTTTAACACCTATAAATCCTCTTAATTCTTTAAAAGAATCTAGTTATGTCAGAAAAAATAGACTGGAAAGAAAAAAAATATCGCGAAGTATTCAAAAACACTTGCAGATACGTTAAGGATAGAAGAAAAAAAGACTCCCAATTCGATATTTCAAAACTTAAAAAGATGCTAAAAGTAGCCTATTTTCAACAAGGAAACGACTGGGTAGGTAAAGGACCTTTAAACCATATCGAAAATTCAGCTCAAATAGCTGCCATAGAACACATGATTACAGAATGGAAAAAAATAAAGAAAAAATAAAAAAAACAACCGTATTTTTTTGAGGATAGATCAAAATGGATAAGACTAAAATTAGCAAATATATTTCCTATCTTCTAAGACACGATCCTCGAGATCTACCTATTTCTAAAGAAGGATGGGTACCCTTATCCAAGCTGTTAAAGAAACTACAGAAAAGACACCCGAATATTGACAAAGATTTTTTAAAAAAAGTGGTCCAGAATGGAAATAAAAGATTTCAGATTAAAAACAACAAAATACGGGCATTATATGGACACAGCATAGATGTAAAAATAAAACATGAAAAAGATAAAAAAATAAAAAATTTATATCATGGAACCACAAAAAAAGCTGCAGAAAAAATACTACAACAGGGTCTTAAGCCTCAAAATAGAAATAAAGT
>JAZKSQ010000005.1:0-18457 GCA_036625995.1 Thermoplasmatota archaeon
TTCACTTAATGCAGAGGCGGTTGCTGAACCTATATTTAAACCGTTTTTATTTAAAAGATATATTCTAACTGGTTCTCCTCCTGCCATTGATGGTGTTATGTTGGCTAAAAAAAGATTGGCTATCACAATCTTTGTAGATTTTTTCAGGGTGATATCTGCGTTTGGTTCAAGTGAGTTGCTTAAGACTTTTTGTCTTGCACCCCAGATGGTCCAGTAAACAAGATTTACTAAAACTGCTAGTAAAAAAAACTCGTATCTAACATTTATTTCTGATAGATATTCAAAGGTTCTTACATCTATTGTAAAATAGAGGATAACTATTATTATTGAAAAGCTAAGAATTATACTCAATACTATCGGTATTTTAAGATTTTTTTCTCCTTCGTCTGCTTTTTCTGTCACGAAGAGAAGTTATCCAGGGAGAGCTTTATGTTTTTTGTGGTTTAAACAAAAAGAATTAAGTTTTAATCTAATTTTTTTTATTTGTCTATCTTTATCTTGAATTTATCTTCGAACAATCCGCCGTGTGTCCAATTTGTGTTTTTTGTTTGATCTATAGCTGTATATCTTTCTTTTGATATAATGTTATTATTCTTGATTTTTAAGACAAAACCTCCAAAGTAAAGTTCATCTTTCTCTTTTTTAATAATTTTACTTCCAATAATGGGAAATAATACTCTGTCGCAAAATATGTCATGATCCAAAACCTCTATTATCACTGGATCAAATGAGATTTCAATCGAATCTTTTAGTATATCAAGCGTAATATGGAGTTTTATTTTATGATAAATAGTCTCAATCTGAATTAAGGCTTTGTTTTTATCAATCTTTGTTTTAATCTCCTTTTTATCTATATTTTCGAACTGAGTTATTTTACCTTGCTTTTTGTTTTTTGGAGGATGTACACCTTTTATAAAAAAATCTGCGTTTCTAATACCTAAAAGATATTTTCCATACTTACCCCGGATCTTTTTTATGATTTTTTGTCGAATTATATTCCATTTTTTGTAAGGGTTATCAAAAGAGATTGATATACCGTACTCGTTTAGATTTGTATCTTTGATATATGTTATTTTACATTTTTCAGTGTTAAAAACCAGAATTGTTTTTTTATCATATTTAAAAACTATTTTTTCTTTTTGTTTTTCTATATTTATTTTTTCTAAAAAGTTTTTATTTTTTTCTTTTTTATTTTCTTTGTTTTTAGGTTTTTTTGAAATTATTTTTGAGGCGTTCATAAGTTCGACTGTGGCAAAAGTCTGTTCCATAGGCAAAGCTTTTTGTTCCTGAAGATATCGGGGGAAAACACCTTCGCTTAATCCACCATTTGAGGTAACCCATTTTTTAGTATTATTATAGATTATACAGGCAAGTTTTTTCCAAAAATTATTTCCTGTATTTTCATGTAGTCTTTTGAAAACTGCTACCATGTATATGGTTTCGTAGGGAGATAATCTTGGTGTGATTGATCTTGATATTGGATGAAAATTCCATTTTAAATCAAGTTTTTCGGTGTTGTATAAATATATCCAGGTGAGAATGTAGTATGCATATGTTTCAGCTTGTAACAAGTATTTTTTTTCTGAGAATAAATCATATGCATCTAGAAATGATTCTATTATGCTCATTGCTGAAAAGGCTTCAGTTTCTTGTATGGCTATATCTCTAAGTCCATTATAGCAGATAGGATTTTTTGTTGTGAGAAATTTTAATGCTTTTAGAGCTGAATTTTTCATTTTTTGTTCTTTGAATTTTTGATATCCTGCTAAAAGAGCTTTTATACATTCAGAGGTCCCACCATAAGTGACATGTTTGTATAGTTTTTCTGGTCTAAGTATCATTCCTTCCTGATTTATGGCCATTGGCCATGATCCATCATTGTTTTGTGTAGAAATTATGTATTTTAATGATTTTTTGACTTGTTTTTCAATTTTCTTGTCGTTTTGATTTTGTAGATATTTCAGTAGATGATATGCTATTGTTCCTTGACCACCAGGATATCCGCCGTATCCGCATCCCATATAAAAATAGCCTTTGAGTCCTTTGCTGGTTAAATTGGTCATATTATACCAGGCTATGCCTTTTCCTTTTTTGAGTTGTGTCTTGTATAGATGTGGGTTAGTAAAATGTTTTTTTATTTTATTGATCCATCTTTCTAGTTCTATGTCTTTTTTTTCTTTGTTCCATTTTGAAAAATAGTGTAATCTTACTGCCTCATAAGAAAGGAGGCTATAACTGGAATCAATAAGAGCAAAACCAGTGGAATCTTTCCATGGTAGCTGTAGAAAAGAACCAGTAATGTGGTCGTAGCTTCTATATAATGCTTTTTTTGCTTTTTTATAGGTGTTTTCAGGGTTTTTAGGTTTTTGATCATCTAGGTTTTTTTCAAATATTTTTTTTATGGGTTGTCGCCAGTTTTGATATTTTTTGATTTCGGTTGGAAATCTGAAGGTGTCATTGGATTTAATTTTTATTTTTTTGTTTGTTTTTTTTCCTCTTCCTAGCCATGCATGTTTTTTTTCTTTTATTATAAATTCTGTGAAAAGATAAAATGATATTATGTAATTTTTTTGGTTTTCATTTATTGATACGAAAGGATTTATCTCTTCTTTTTTTGTATCTATTACCGGTTTAAATTCAATGGATATTGCTTCATCTTGGAATTGTAGTATTATTACTGGTAGTTTACAGTAGTATA
Organism: Thermoplasmatota archaeon; assembly: GCA_036625995.1. Classification (GTDB taxonomy): domain Archaea; phylum Thermoplasmatota; class E2; order DHVEG-1; family DHVEG-1; genus JAZKSG01. The sequence continues at coordinate 2,699 of JAZKSQ010000005.1, forward strand.
GTGATCTGCAGATTCTGTTTTTATATTTTTTGTCAGGTATTTTAGTTAGATAATATGTTGAAAAAGGATAGGGTAGGGATATATTTTCTTCTTTGAAGTTGAACTTGTTATGTGTATAGTACATTCCTCCGATAAATGCGTATTTTAGAGGTTTTTTTTCGATTTTGATTTCTTTTAAAAGATATGTATCTGATTTTTTGTTGATTTCGTAGACATTTTTTTTAAGTTCTGTTAATTGTTCCCCTGTTTTCTCTGTGACCCTCATATAGATTTTCCCCTTATTCTTGTTATAGTAAAAGTTGTTATCGATTTAATTTAAAAAAATAAGTTGAAATTTTTAGTTTGCATTTAAATTTTCATATATGTTTATTATCCGGGGTATGACTTTTTCTATATCTTTTTGTGATAGCAGTTTTTTTGAGTTGCCGATGATTTTTTTGGTTATTAAAGGGTTTCTTAGGATTTCATTTATTGCTTTTGCATATTCTTCTACTGTTGAAGCTTTGAGGCATTGTTTTTTTTCTTTTATCCATTTTAATCCATCTATACGGCTGGTTATTACTGGTAGGTCTGAGCTTATTGCTTCTAAAACTACTAGTCCTTCTGTTTCTATCATTGTAGGTAACATAAATATGTCCATGGCTGAATATGCGGCTTGTATGTCATCTACGAAACCTGTAAGAATTAGGTTTTCCTGAGGTTTTTCGTTTATTTTTTTTAGGTATTTATAGTCTTTTAAAAATTTGTTGTAGATGTTTTCTCCGATCCAGATGAATTTTTTATCTGGATGTTTTTTCGCTACTTTTTTGAAGATGTCAAGTCCTTTTCTTTTAGATGGCAGTCCTACACATCCTATCACTGTTTCATCTTCTTTTATCCCATATTTTTCTCTAAATTTTTTTCTTTTTTGAGTTGATCTAATAAATTTTTCTTTTTTTATTCCATTGCTTTCGACTATAATTTTTGTTTTTACTCCGATTTCTTTGAGTCTATTTTTTGCAAAGTTTGATGGTGATATTAGCAGATCTGCTTGGTTGTATACGGATTTGAGATATTTTTCAAATATGTTTTGTATATATTTTCCTCCGCGGTATAGTAGACTTATTTCATCGGGTATGGTATGGGTGGTCATTACAACTGGTTCTTTTTCTTTCATGGCTTTTAACATTGAAAGAGGGCCGAATGAGTGTATATGTAATATGTCGTAGCCGTTTTTTTTGTTTATAGATACATCTATACCGTTTTTTTCAAGGCCTTCTTTTAGGCCTTTGTAGCTGGTTACTATTCCTGTGGTCTTTATTTTTGCTAATTCTGCCTCAGTGAAAATATTGACTTTCATTTTTTTTTATTTTACTTCATTTTTTTTGTTTTTTTTCTATATATGTCCAATTTACTTCATATACTTCAGCCCATCTAAGGGGTTTTTGGTTTTCAGTGTTAATAGTTTCGTTTCTATATGCTAGTTCAAATATTGGAGGTGAAAATTTGGAGTATGATTTTTTTGTCATGTTTATATCCATTTCATCTAGTCCTACGTTGACTACTTTTTCTAGCATTATGTCGTCAATTAGTATATGTGTTATTTTAGAGTAGTTTTTGTTTTTTCCTTTTATTTCGTCTATATATTCTGATAGGTTGTTTTCTTTCCATATTTTTCTTGTTTCATCTTTTGTTGTATTGAATCCTTCTGCCTCTGCTATTCTTTCTAGTCTATGATCTGCGGCTATAACCGTATGGTTTTCGTCGAGGTTTTCATTTATCCATTTTATTGCTGCTAGATCTTCGTTGGTTATTACTTCATGTGCTTGGTTTAATGATAGATGAGCTGGATAGATTGACATGGCATTTGTCGCTAATAATAGTACTATGGTCGCTATATAGAATGGTTTTTTGTTTGAATCTTTTCTAACTTTTTTAAATAGTTTGTTTTTTGTTTTAAATTTTGTTGTTTTTAAATCCGGGATTTTTTTCTTTATTTTTAGTAATTTTGAAGTGTCTATTTTTGAAAAAATGTCTTTTATTCCATATATTGCGGCTATGCTTAGTGGAGCCATCATATATTCGAAATGTCTATGTGGAAATAGTACTTGATTGTTTGAAATTACTCCATATATCAATGAAAGAACTATTGCCAGCAGCCATCCTTTGATGAATTTTCCGTTGGGAATCATGCTTAAATGTCTTATTCCTGCTGCTCCGAAAGCGAAGATAAAAAGTAGAGGTATTGAATATAAAACAGATAAAAAAGTGAAGGAAAAACCTATCCAGGGCATTTCTATATATACAAATAAAATCATTAATGAAAGAGCAGTTAAAAATACTGATAAAAATCTGTTTCTACATAGTTTGTATGTGGGTTTTTCTTTATTTCTGTACCATCCGATTTTTCTTTTAGCTATGATTGATAACAAAACTAGTGATATGAATGTATAAAATAGTGGTATAACCGCGTTTGAACCTATATCGATTATGCCTAAGTGTATTCCTTTGTTCATAAAGCTTTCATATACCGGTCTAGCGATAGCCATCCAGTAGATGAAAATTATGGAGCTTGAAATTATTATATATAAAAGGTCTTTTTTGATGGTTGAAGTCCAATTTTTTTTATCGAAATTTTCTACAAACACTATAAATATGAGTGATATTAGATAAAAGTAGGTTGTAAGATGATGAGACATCACTAGTAGAACTGTTGATGCTAGAAGAGGGATTATCATTTTGTTGTTTTTTCTAAATTTAACAAAGAAGAATAAGGATAGCATCATAAAAAAATGGCCCATGGTTAAAGGTGAAGCATGGCTGGTCTGATATACATGAAATGGCATGACTGCTAAAAATAGGCTGGAGATAAAAGCCATTTTTTTGTTGTTGAGTAGTTCATCTACTATAAAAAAGAATATTAATACTGTTAAACCACCGAAAATCGGGGCTAGCTTTGGCATTATTACAACGATGTCAAGACCGGTTAACCAATGGAATAAACCAGTTATAGCATAAAGCACGGGGAAATATTCATATGAAGAACCCCATCCTTGATAAGGGTTGAATAGTTCGCGTGTCTCTACAAATGAATTAGTTAAACCATAATAGATTCCAAAGTCGCATCCCCATGCAGCGTTTATCCAAGCAGGTATAGATCTGATAAGTATTGCTATTCCTGCGATTAGGGCAAGTTGGAAATATAGGTTGTGAAATATTTCTTTATCTTTTAGCTGCCGTAGTTGCCACATATTTTTTTTATGGTATCAATGTCTGTCATATATATTCTTTGTTGATTCCCCTCAAAAAAAAATAATTCGGTTTTTTAAAAAAAATCTTGTTTTTTTTATTTTGTTTCGGTTATTATCTGCATTATGTTTTCTACTGTGTTTTCTACGTCACAATTTCTTTTGATACCTGGTCTTTTTTCTGCTATTTTTATATCTTCATCTAGATTTATTTTGTCTTGGTTTACGGTATGAAATGTCTTTTTTTGTCTGTGATATTTTGCAAGATATTCTTGTTCTATTTGTCCAGGTGTAGGTGACATTAAGGCTTTTGTTCCTATTACCGCTAGATCTAGAATTGTGGAGTATCCGCTTCTTGATATCATGATTTTGGCTCTATTTAGTAGTTCTTCTCTTTTTTCTTTGTTTACGAAGCTATATGTTTCGATGTTTTGTTGATTCCATTTATCTTCTGTTTCTGTTTTTCCTAGTGTAACTACTATTTTTCCGTCTAGTTTTTGTATTTGTGATAATATTTTTTTTTCAAAAAAGGTTCTTTGTGGTTCTGGTCCGGATATGGATATGAGATAATCGATGTCTTTTTTTATGTTTTTTTTGTTGAAATCTGATAGTGCTCCTACATAGTGTAGTTTTTTTTCTTTTATCAGTTTTAGGTTGTGTGATAGGTCTCCTGACAGATTGTTTTTTTTGTAGTCGGGTATTATTATCCCCTTGTATCTTTTGAAGAAAAAAAGGTTGAATATTTCGCTTCCTGTTTCAAACATTTTGATACGTAATGGGTTCATTATTCTCATTTGATGTGAGATAAAATAGGTAGGGATTTTTTTGCTGTATATTTCGTATTTTCCGTCTGATATGATAAGGTCGCATTTTTTGTGTTTAAGGATTTTTGTTAGTTTTTGCAGGGATTTTTCCATGTTGGCTATGAATTTCGGCCAGTATATCATACTTTTAGCCAGGAATTGTCTTGAGTTTTTTGATAGCAGCATAGGATAGCCTGGCATATCCATATATTCTGCTTTTTCGTTTAGTTCTTTTTTTAGTAGTTGAAGTGATCTTCCACTTGAGATTATCGTTAATTCGTGGTTTTCTTCGATTAGTTTTCTGATTAGGGGTAGTGAACGTGTAGCGTGTCCTAGACCCCATGCGCATATTCCATATATTATCTTCATATTTTATAGTCTTTTTTTGGTATCTAAGAGGTTTGTTAAATATCTAACCAATTTTTTTCGTGGTTGATTTTAGATGATTGTTTTAAATAAATATTGTTCCATTATGCTTCTTTTGATAACTTATGGATTTTAATGAAAAACTTAATAGCATAATTGAAAAAAATGATAGTCTTGTATGTGTTGGTTTAGATATTGATAAAGATAAGATGCCGGGTTTTATTTTTGATGAAATTGATTCTCCTTTCCTTTTTTTCAATAAACAAATAATCGACAAAACTAAGGATTTGGTATGCGGCTATAAACTTAACATGGCTTTTTATGAAGTATTGGGTTTAGATGGTTTAAGGGTGTTAAAAGAAACTATTGCCTATATTCCTGATGATTTAATAGTTATTTTAGATGGTAAACGTAATGATATTGGAAATACTGCAAGGATGTATGCTCGTTCTCTTTTTGAAACTCTAAGTGCAGATGCAGCTACTATAAATCCTTTTTTTGGAATTGATGGAGTTAAACCTTTTTTATCCTATAAAGATAAATGTAGTTTTATTTTATGCCGAACCTCCAATAAATCTGCTGTCGAACTGCAAGATCTAAAAATTGGAGAGGATCCGTTATATGTGGTGGTTTCTAAAAAGATTGATGAATGGAACAAGTATGGCAACACTGGAGTAGTAGTTGGTGCTACTTATCCAGAAGAGTTGAAAAAGATTCGTTCTATTCTAGGTGATAACGTACCATTTCTTATACCTGGTGTTGGAAAACAAGGTGGAAATGTTAAAAAAACAATTAAGTATGGCACTGACAAAAATGGTGGTATGGCTATCATTAATTCCTCTCGTGGGATTATTTATGCGGGTGATGATACTGGTTTTGCTGATAAATCAAGAGAAAAAACCGTTTTTTTAAAGGATTTGATAAATAAATATCGTTGATATTCTCATACTTGTAATATTTATTCATTTTTTTTAATTATGGTAAAAAAATGGAAAAAAAGAAATATTGGTAAGTATATTTAGTTGTTTTGAAACTGACCTACTAAATATTTTGGTCGGTTGAGAGATGGTCGAATATTTCCTATTTCAAAGGAGAGTTATTTAAGGTATCAGGATTAGTTATAATACTCCTTACCTCGATCTTTTGTTTATTTAGTGTGTCATCTATCGCTGAGACAGAAGATTTAGTTATAAAAAGTGTAGATGTTTTCCCAGAAAGAATACATCTGGATGATAGTGTAAAGATAAATGCTGAAATAATTCATAGTTATGGCCTAAAAAAAATAGATGTTTTTGTTTATTCTGATGGAAATAAAAAAATAGATTGTTCTATGTTTAGAAAAAGTAGAACAGAATATGGATGTACTTTTTCTTCTTTCAACAAAACAGGTGTTTACAATTATTCTATCATAGTTGAAGATAAATCTTCTAATAAAGTTGAATATGCTGGTTTTTTTAATGTTTTAGAGGATGACGAATCTCCTAAGGTTTTATTTTTTGACGTATTTCCCAATGTTCAAAAAAGGGGAGAATCTGTAGAGATTGTCGGTATTGCATCGGATAATTTAGGGTTAAAAACCATAGAGGTTTTTATTACTAGTCCAAATGGTCTCGAAAGTTGTTATCCTATGAACTTGTCCAAAAAAAGCAAATATGTATATGAAAAAATATACAATATTTTGGGTAAATATCGTTTCCAACTAAAAGTTACTGATAAATCAGGGAACACAGTCGAGACTAAACAAAAAAAATTTTGGATTACAGAAAACATAAACGATACCGATAACGATGGAATCCCTAATTACTGGGAAATTAAAAATGGTCTAAACCCAGAAAACCCTTATGATGCCAACATAGATCTAGATGGCGATGGTATTAAAAATTTAGATGAATACAAAAATGAAGTAAACACCGGAAAAGATAGTGTAATCAAAAATCTATATAAGAAAATAGATGAAAAATCATCATACATCTTGTTCTCTTTATTCCTTTTTTTATCTATAATATCTTTATCGTTATTTGGTGAAAGAAGGAAGAGTTCATGATAGAAGATATAATGGAAAAGAAATGGATATTCAAAGCCATAATACTATTGGCTACAATACTTTTTTTATTAACCATAGTAGACATCATGTTGCAAAGAAACTGGACTCAGGAGATTATAGCAGCATATTTTCTCATATTGTTTACTACCATTATATTGATTTATCTGAAATCAAGAGCTTTTTCTTTAAAAAAAAGTGTTAAAAATTTCGAGAAGACTTTGAAAGGAGGTCTATACCATTTCAAATGTCCTATATGTAAAGGAATTTTTGCTTTAAAAGAAACCGATGATTCAAACAAAAAAATCTTTACTATGAACTGCCCTAAATGTGGAACAAAAGGATTAGTTAATCCTTTCAAAAGAATATATCTAAAAGATGAGATCCCTGAAAAAAAATCTAGAGGTTTAAAATTTAGATGTAGAAACTGCGGCGAAGGAATTACCGTATGGGCCGAAGGATCTGATATAAACAAAAATGTCTCTCTATTTTCATGTCCTTTCTGCGGAAAAAAAGAAACATTGAAAAAAATCTCAGAATAACAAAACCTTAGTTTTATTTTTTATGTCGGACTTTAACTGCTTCTCCATAATCTAGTTGATTCATCTCAAATCCATTCATACCCGCTATTCCAACACCGATAAGTTTTTGGTCTCGAACTATCAATACTTCATCTTCAATTCTTATGTCCTCATCCGCCTTGAGTACCCCTGGTGCCAACACAGATCCTTTTAAACGAAAACCTTTTTCAATTTCAACCCAAAATTTACCGTTATCAAATATCTTCTTTCCACCTTCCAGGGTAAGTGCTATCAGTCCTTTTTCACTTATCATCCCTATTTGTTGTTCGTCTTCTATTATCCTCAAATATGGATATCTACCAGTTATATATGTATTTTCAAGTAAATCTTCGGCTATTTTTTTTCCAAACTGATATTTTGCTAGACCAAACATTTTTTCTTTTTTCCAAACGTTTTTTTCAACTTTTTTATAACGACTGGTTTTTTCTTTTAACACCGAAGACAAATTTTTTAGAGATTTATCCGAAGTAGGATGGTCTTTGCAGGTGATCTCAGAGTTTTTAAAATAATCTTCGATAAAAAATCTTATCTCATCTGGAATATGTATTATTACATCCTGATACTGGTTTTTGTTTAGATATTCTTCTAACTGTTTTTTTACCATGTTTTTTTCTTCTTCATACCACGTTCCTGTAACTGGTATATCATAGCTTGATGCTGGATAAGTCAACTCTAATTCTCTAGGGACAAGACCTAGCGGCGAGGTGATTATTAACTCGTGAATAATATATGGATTGTCGGTTGAGTTTATTTGTTTTCTAAAAAAATGATGTGATTTGGAAAAGGAATAAGGTTTTTTTGCAGAGCAAGGTAATATCAGCAATATCTTCGTGTGTGTTGGTTTTTCATATCTTTTTATTATACGATTTCTAAATCTTTTAATGTCTGATCTGTTAAGGGATTCAATAGTATTTGCATTTATGGTTTGTTTATTATAGATGGGTGTTCTTTTTTCTAAAAAACTATTTTTTTTATAGATGTTTCTTAGATCGGTTGTTAACTTTGGATTTATAGTCGAGTTGTTTTCTACATAGTTTAAAAGATTGTTTTTTTTGATCTGATTTATTGTATTTGTTACAGTGTTTTCTAATACCTGGTAGTTATGTTGGAGTAGATCTTCGAATTTCATTTTCTCTGGGTTTTGTTCTTTTTTAGTACATATCGGGCAGCTGCATGGTATTTTCTGTATCTTTTCTAGCTTTTCTATAATGTTAGGTAGAAATATTTTCTGTTTTCGAGCAGCAATAATAGCTTGTAGGGAGTCAAATAAATCTATGCCGATATATGTTAGAAAAGGTATGTTTTGCGGTGTGGCTACCGCTGGAAGATAAAGTATTTTTTGATAACCTATCTTTTCTCTAACTTTGGTTATATAATTGATAAATAGTTTCGATCTTTTGTATAGCTGTTTTGCGTTATAGACTGTATAGATTTCTGCCTCTGGTTTTTCATCTATAGTTTTTTCAACTGCTTCGATGTTACCAGGAAGAATACAGCTATTTGTTTTTATATCGTCGTTGTTTTGGATGTTTTTTAAATGTATTTCTGTAGGTAGAGACATTGGGTATATAGTCTGTTGTTGATATTGGAAGATGTTTTCTTTGTATTTTTTAATTAAGATTTCTTGTTTATCCTTATTTTTTTGTTTTATATATAGTTCTGGCTTGAAATTTTTGATGAATCGTTGATTTTCAGGATAAATAAGATTGGGTGTAGATATATCATTTTTTTCTGTATGTATTTGCCCTATTCTTCCAGGTCCGTCTCTATTTATGATTCTATATTGCATTTTTTCCTTCGTTTCTTTGTTTTTAAAAAGTTTTAAGATAGTTAGCTTTTTGTTTTTGGATTAAAATTAGAGTTTAAATGTTTTTTTATAAAAAAAATATTGATAAAAAAAAATTGTTTTGTTGGTTTTTTTTAGTGTCTAAAGTATCTTTGTCCTGTGAAAACCATCGATATGTCATGTTCATCTGCCGCTTTGATTACTTCCTTGTCTCTGATGCTTCCCCCGGGCTGTATTATGGCTTTTACCCCTGCTTTTGCTGCTACGTCTATTCCGTCTCTAAATGGGAAAAAAGCATCGCTTGCCATTATTGATCCTTTTATATCTTCTTTTCCTTTGTGTGTAGCAATCCAGCTTGCATCTACACGTGCTGTCTGCCCTCCGCCTATTCCTACTGTTTGTTTATCTTTGACAAACAAGACAGAGTTGGATTTAACATGTTTTACGCATTTTACCGCGAATTCCATAGACGTAAGTTCTTCTTCTGTAGGTTTTTTCTGAGTTACTACCTTCCATTCATCCCTATTTTTAAGTTTTATGTCACGGTCTTGTGTCAGAAAACCACCTACTACGCTTCTATATATCATTCCTTTTCTTTCTATCTCTTTTTGAAGACCCGGTAGTTTTAACAGACGTAGGTTTTTTTTGGACTGTAATTTTTCCAGTGCCTGGGTTGTATAATCTGGTGCTATTATCACTTCCAAAAATATTTTAGATAGTTCTTCAGCTAGTTTTTTGTTGATTTTTCTGTTAAAAGAGACTATCCCTCCGAAAGGTGAATAGGTATCTGTGCTGAATGCATCTTTCCATGACTGCAGTACGGTGTCTGCGCTGGCTATCCCGCAGGGTGTTACGTGTTTAATTATTACACATGTGGGCTCTTGAAATTCTTTTATTGTCTCTATCGCACAGTCTCCATCTAATATGTTGTTGTAGGATAGTTCTTTTCCATGTAGTTTTTCTGCGTTGGTTATACTTGGTTCTTTAGTTTCCGGTATTTGTTTGTAGAACGCCCCTCTAAGGTGAGGGTTTTCTCCGTATCTCATTTCTTTTATCAGTCTCATGGTTAAACTGTTTTTTTCCGGAAAAATTTCATCCGTCCATATCTGTTGGAAGTATTGGGAGATTATAGCATCATACTGAGCTGTCATCTGAAATGCTTTTATAGCTAATTTTTCTCTTTTATCAAGGCTGAGTTTTCCTGTCTTTTTTAACGATTGGACAACTGGATCGTATTGTTTAGGATCGGTTAGAATTATTATGTCTTGGTAGTTTTTCGCTGCTGCTCTTATAAGTGTCGGTCCGCCTATGTCGATGTTTTCTATTACTTCATCTAGTTTAACATTGTTTTTTTTAATAGTTTTTTCAAAAGGATATAGATTGCAGACCACTAAATCTATAGGCTGTATCTTGTGTTTTTTTAGTGTATCCATATGTTCTTTGTCTTTTCTTTGTGCTAGTATTCCCCCATGTATTTTAGGGTTCAGCGTTTTGACTCTTCCGTTTAGTATTTCTGGGAAATCTGTTACATCTGAAATTTTCGTGGTTTTTACTCCCGCTTTTTTGAGTTTTTTTGCTGTTCCGCCTGTAGATATTATTTCCACGTCTAGTTTTGTTAGGTTTTTTGCAAGTTCAACTATTTTTGTTTTATCTGAAACGCTTATGAGAGCTCTTTTGACCTGCATTAACTATTACCCAGTATGGATACGCAAGGTACTCATAAACATTTGGGTTTCCTTAAAAAAATTGGTTTAAAACTATATTTTTTGTTTATTTTTTATTTTCTTTTTTTATTGCTTCTTCTAGACTTATTTCTCCGTTTAGAACTTTTAATGCTTTTTTTTCAGATATTGAAAAATTTCCGCCTGTAAGGGTACGGCTTTTTTCTTGTATCTTTTTTATTTCTCCTCTACTTGGTTCTAAAGGTAGACGACTTTGTACTTCTCCTCCTTTCATCATCGCGATAGCCGCGGCTGCTTCTTTGTCTTTTTCATGTCTGGCTGTCTGTAGTGATGAACTGGTTTTTGATTCATCAACTATCTCTATAGGGACATCAAAAGAGATTATCGAATTTATTATTCTGTTTCGGATAGTAGGTGAACCATGTCCTATTCTTATTATCGTTTGTTTCGAAGGATATTCTTTCAAAAAACGTTTTAGTACATATTTAATTTTTCTAGGTGATTTGAGATGTTTTTTTTGTAGAAGTATTTCGTCTCCTACTACTGCTATCCCTGGATGTTCACCCGGGTCTATACCTATCAACAGTTTTGAATATAGATCTTTTCCTATCAGTAAATGAAGAGCCAGATCGATTGCGTGATCTATGGTGTCGTATGCATCAGCCGCTATTACTTTAGGTGTTTTTACATCATGTATTTCTTTATTGGAAGTTATTAGTACACCTACTTGATTGGGTATGTCTTTAAGGGAGTTAAGTGATATATAGGATATTTTTCTTCTTTTCAAAGCTTTTAATAGATCATGGTATAGTGAAAAATCTTTAGTGTATAATCCTATCGATTTCATATTTTTTTTATCTTTCCCATGGCATCTTTTTATCTAGATGTTTCGTCCAAAAAACCTTCAGGTTTTCTTTTATCAACTCTTTTTGTTTTAGTATCTTATATTTTTTTTCCACTTTTTTATCTATATTTTTTCCCAGGCTGAGATCCGGGAAATTATCTTCTAAGAAGCCTTCAATACGACGGTGTTTTCTTTTTACTTTAACATATATTCTTCCATTTTTTTCAAATGGTCCTTTTTTTAGTCTGGAATTATTTTTCCATTTTTTTACAAATTCTTGTTTATTTTTTTGTAATGAGACTGGAGGACCCATATGTGTATATGCCAGCGGTAAAGGCTTTTTATTTGTCTTAATTATTATATAAATCTTTTTTTGTTTTTCATCTATATAAAAGTCGACATCCAATATTTTAAACCCTTTCTCTTCGCTTTTTTCCTTTACCGATCTGCAGGCTTTCCTTATCTGAGGATACAGGTTTTCATCAATGATTTTTGGTTTAGGTATCTCAACGCCTACATATTTTTTGTTTTGTTGTTCTAAATTTTTTTTAATTTTTGATAGTTTCCATTGTTTTATTTTATTTGGATAAAAAAACGTTATCCTAGGCTGTTTTAGATAACTCTGGCTTGCTTTTTTAAATAGATCAAAATTTTTTTCTGATAGAGCTGAAGCTACATTCCTTTCACTGTCAACTGGGTCTATAAAGGTTAAAGGATCATCAAACTCTGGTGATTTTTCATCACTAAGTGATATTTTAATGCCTTTTTTCCATTCAGCTGAATTTTTTAGAAGATTTCGAAAGTTTTTATATTTTAAAACCAGGATTTCACATAGATACCCTGAAAAACCTCTTATTTTGTTTTCTGCTCCGTAACATCCTATCCCTTTCAGAAATTTTTTTAATAAACGAACTTCATCTTTTTGTTTTTCATTAAGGTTTTTTTTGATATATTCAGTATGGAGAGGTGTTCTATCTACTGCCGACATTTTTTGTGAGATATCTTCAACCCTGTAACATGGGACTAATTCAATTTGATATCCATCGAAAAATCCTTTAATGTATGGATGTTCTGCATAACTTATAGTCCATCTTTCAAGTATTTTTTTTCCTATTTGAATTGTTTTATCAGCTATTTTTTGTTTAGAAATCGTTGGTGGATAAGATAAAAACAGGTCTATATCTAAACTATCTATAAGATAGGTATCCTTAGCTATAGAGCCTACTAGCTCTATTTTTATCGGTATATCCTGTTTTCTGATGCTTTTTTTTAGTTTATCTTCAATTTTTTCAACAGTCTCTTTTAATCTCTGTCGTTGTTTTGAATTGGGTTTTATTTTTTTTAATACCTGTTTTTCGATTTCTTTACTTTTCATTTTTTTCTATTTTCCTGGATAAAAAATCTTAGTAATAAAATTACCGCAGCCGCGGTTAAACCACCTGTTATAACGTCTGTTATCCAGTGTATAGCTAGATAAAACACCGATATTACTACTCCTATCATGGAAAAGAATGTGAAATAGTATATTTTTTTGTTTTGACAAAGACTCGCAACCCATGTGGTCAATATTGACATAGATGTATGCAGGGATGGAAGACAGTTGTTGGAGGTTGTAGTAAAATAAAAGAAGTTTTCAATCATTGGTATAGTTTGTTCTAAGGGGGATTGTAGTCCGTAAAATCTATATACGTTGGTAACTGGGAAAAAAAGATAGAAAGGTAAGGCTATAGTATAGATTAGGAGAAATCCGTATGAAAACATTTTGATGGGTGTTTTTTCTTTTTTGAATAATAGATAAAGAGGAATAAACCATAAAATAAACGTATATACAATTATGTATACAAAATTGGATAAGTATAATGGCAGAGTATTCCAAAAAAAGGAAACTTGATATACCAGATCTCCCTCAACAAATCTTATCAGAGACGCAAAATCTAAACCTACCATCCTGGTAGCTATTGGATCTATAATATTGACCTCTAGGATATGAAATGTTGCGATAGATATTATTAAGATTAAAAAAGGAAAGTTTTTTTTGAAACTATAAAAAAAATCTTGTATCTCTCTTTCAAAATATATTTTTGAAACTAAAAATTTTATCGCAAAGAAAAATAAAAACAGATGAGATAACCCAAGTAATATGATCCAAGTTTCGATTTTTTGTTACCACCAAAATATAACTTTATAACTTATAAAAAATATTTTTGTTTTATAGTTTTACTTTTTTTAACGTAGAATATACCGGGCCTTTAGGAGTTAAATCACTTTTTTTAAGTTTTATCGAATCTACTTTTTGCTTACTGAAAAATGTTTGTTTATTATTGTTGATTATCTCTAATATTTTATCTTTGTCTTTACCTGATTTTACTCTTGCTATGGTTAAATGAGGAGAAAAATCTCTTTTTTCTTTTTTAAAACCCAAAGAAACGAGTTTTTCATCGATTGTGTTTGCAATTTTTGCTGATTTATCTTTAGGTTCACTACCTGCCCATATTACTTTGATAAAGTTTTGATTGGGAAATACACCCATCCCTTCCAGACTTAGCTCAAAAGGATCTATATCTTCTACAGATTCTTTCATTATTTTTTCTATATCCTCAATTTTTTCCTCTTCTGTGTCACCTAGAAACTTTAAAGTTATATGCATATTCTCTGGTTTAACCGGTTTGATTCTAGCTCTGGTGTTTTCTATCTTTTCCCCTATCTGTAATAGTTTTTCAGATGACTCTATATCTATTGCTATAAATCCTCTAAATGTCAAAAATTTTACCTCTCATCTTTATTTTTTCTTTAACTTATAAATCAAAGTTTTTTTCTTATATTTTTTCCTTCAAACACACTAGTTTTTTTTCGGTAATAGTTGTAAAACAACGTTTATATCTAAAAAAATCCAAAGCTTGTATGTGAGAGGAGAAATTAGAATATGGATAATATGTCAAATAAATTATCAGGTTTTTTTAATCTTATCAGACCTTTTACTCTTCTAGCCCCTTTAATTGTTTCTATTTGTATTATGTTAGCTAGTTATTTTAACCATGGATTTACTTTAGAGGGGTTAAAAAACATATTTTTTGTCACTATTCTTCCGGCTTCTTTTGCTCTAGCTTTGTTAAACGGTGGCTCTAACGCTTTAAATCAGGCTTCGGATGTAAAGTCTGATTCAATCTCAAAACCATATAGACCTATACCAAAGGGCATAATTTCTCCTTTGGATGCTAAATATATTTCTGCAGTAATTTATCTTACAGCTTTCATTATTTCCTTTTTTGTAAACCCAGTTTTTTGTCTATTTGTCGGTATGATAATTTTATTTACCGTCACTTATTCTCTTCCCCCGCGTCTTAAAGATCGTTTGTTTTTTAATCAGGTATGGATAGCTGTTCCACGTGGTTTTTTAGGAATCATGGCTTCCTGGAGTGTATTCGGAAACCCTTTTGATGTTCTACCATTAACTATAGGTTTTATTGCTTTATGTTTTTTATTCGGTGGCTCTATAACTAAAGATATAACAGATTCATACGGTGATATTAAAGCCGGTACTAAAACACTGATTAATACTTATGGTGTTAAAGCTTCAGCTTTCATGGTTCTCCCTTTCATGTTTACCCCTTTTTTGATGACACCTTTGTTGATCGAATATAATCTTTTAAGTGCAAGTTTTTGGCCTATAACCTTTTTCGTATTTCCAGCTTTTCTGATATTTTTCTTGATGATTAAAGATGATAAGAAATGTAGGATTCTGGAGAATTCCTCCTCTTGGTGTGCCATGTACTTAACCTATTTTTCATTGGCTTTTATCTTCTCTATAATAACAATCATAGATTCTACAGCAGCGATTTAGATTTACCCATCTCCCCTCGGAGGAGGGAAGGAAAAAAACTATATTTTTTTTGTCTCCCTTTCTTTTTTTTTCTTCTCTCCTCTTTTTTCATCTTTTAAAAAAAAATTTTTTTAAACACATTAGTTTTAATTTCAGACAAAAAATTTTTGTAAATTAATTTTTAGAAAAAATATAATAAAGTCTAAGTTATTACATAACTTCTGTAAAATTGTTGAGAGGAGAAAAAAAAGGTTTTATTATGGATCTAAGGAATCAAAAATTTTCTGTAAAAGACTTTGAAGTAACCTGGAATAAAAAGACGCTTTTATCTATCTTGTTAGCAACTGGTTTTAGTCTTTTAATCTCAGCTGAACTAGCGTTTATATTCTCACATTCAATAATAACAATGACTTTAGGAATAATAATAGGTTTAACTATCGCTATAATGTCCAACTATTTTCTAATTACTTATAGTAAACTATTCAAAAAAATTAAACTAGAATTTTTAGTAGAAGAAGATAAAGAAGAACAATACCATTCTGTAATGAAAATAGAATAAAAAAAAATGTTTTTTTATTCCCAGTCTGTCGGAAGTACCTGTGTCTCTTT
>JAZKSQ010000006.1:0-18424 GCA_036625995.1 Thermoplasmatota archaeon
AAGAAGGGATTTATTCAGCTGATGTAATATTGGTTCCTTTGGAGGATGGCGACCGCTGTGAGGCTCTTAAAAAGATGGGGAAAAAAGTTATTGCGATTGATTTAAATCCTCTATCTCGTACTGCGCGATGTGCTGATGTTACGATTGTTGATAATGTTATAAGGGCTATTCCAAATTTAATATCTTTTGTTAAGGATTTTAAAAGAAAGGAAAATGAAAGAAAGGATTTATTGAAAGAAGTTTCTGTTTGGGATAACCATAAAATGCTTAACCGTGTTTTGCATTTCATTAAAGAAAGACTAGTTGAATATTATTGAGTAGGTGAAATTATTGATGGATGCGTATAGAAGTCATTATTCGAGAGATATTACTAAAGAAAATCATGGAGATATTGTAAATGTTGCTGGTTGGATTGAAGAAATTCGTAATCTTGGATCTATTGCTTTTATTATTTTAAGAGATAAAAAAGGGACTCTTCAAGTAACTGTTCTTAAAAAGGAGGAGGAAGAGTTATTTAATGAGTTAGTTGATCTGCCGCGTGAATCAGTTGTTTCAGTGAAGGGTTTATGTAAATCAAGTGATCAAGCCCGGAATAATTATGAAGTTATTCCTAAGGAAGTTGGGGTTTTATCACGTTCTGCTACTCCTTTACCTCTTGGTGTAGTGGATAAAGTGGAAGCTGAGATGGAAACTCGTCTTGATAATCGTTTTCTTGATTTGAGAAAAAAGCAGGTTCAAGCTATTTTTAAGATTAGGAGTTCTGTTTTAGAATCTGTTCATACTTTTCTTAAAGATAATGATTTTGTAGAGGTTCATACCCCAAAGATTGTTTCTAGTTCATCAGAAGGAGGTACTGATGTTTTTAAGGTTCAATATTTTGAAAAACAAGCTTTTCTTGCTCAATCTCCTCAGCTTTATAAACAGACTATGATGGCTACCGGATTAGATCGTGTTTATGAAATTGCCTGGTATTTCCGTGCTGAAGAGCATAACACCCGTCGTCATTTAAATGAAAGTACCGCTGTTGATGTAGAGCTGTCTTTTATTAATGATGAAGAGGAAATAATGGATATTTTGGAAAAACTTGTATATAACATGTGGAAAAAAGCATCTAGTTGTAAAAACGAGCTTGAATTATTAGATAGGGAATTAGATGTTCCTGATTTGCCTTTTAAAAGAATTTCTTACGATGATGCATTAGATCTTCTTTTAGATGAAGGTTTGGAGATAGAGTGGGGGATCGATCTTGGTACAGAGGAAGAAAAAAAGTTGGGAGAAATACTTAAAAAACAAGGACATGACTTTTATTTTATTACTGACTATCCTTTGGAGAGTAAACCTTTTTATACTATGCCTAAAGGCGATAAGTATTCGAGGGGTTTTGATCTTGCATGCAAAGGTATAGAACTTGCTTCCGGAAGTCAACGTATACATAACCCTGAACTTTTAAAGGAGAGAATTAGGAACTGCGGTTTAAATCCTGATGATTTTGAGTCTTATTTGAAGGTTTTTAATTATGGTATGCCTCCTCACGGTGGTTTTGGTTTTGGAATTGAACGTTTCCTCATGGAGCTTTTGGATATAAATAATGTTAGGGAATGTATTTTATTTCCACGTGATCGTACCCGTCTTACACCCTAAATTTTTTTTATTTAAACGTTCTTTTTTTATGAAAAATTTATATATTTCGTTTGTCATTATATGTTTTATTAGGGAAAAAGTGGTTTAACAATGGTAGATAATAAAAAAAACATTTTTATAACCGTATTTTTAGTTCTGGCTTTATTGTCAATGCCTTGTATGAACGCCTTTGAAATTCCTTTGACTGAGAGTGACAAAAAAGATCTAGATAATTCTGCAGAGGAGATAAAAAATCAAGAATTAAAAAATGATTTTAAAGACCTTTTTTCAGAATCAAAACTAGATTTAAACGAAGTTGAAGACGAGATTGAGGAATATCTAAAGAATGGTTATAACCCGATTATGGAGACTGCATCTTGGAAGCTGGTTAAAGATAAACTTGGGTGGGTCTATTTTACTATGGAAAATGTAACTGGTATCGTTATAAATGGTATGAGGATTTCAAACGAGTTTTCTAGTAAATATACTATTCTTACTGGATGGTTTAAATCAATTAAAAATTTGAGTGCTGACTGGAAACAATTTAAGTTAAATCCTTCTTTTATGAACATTATGAGTCTTTCTAAATCTGTTGGTTCATTAATTGTCTTCACAGCCTTAATTATTAAAGATATTAATGATGGAGACTTAGAACTTATTAATTCTTTAAAAGGTTTTCAAGAGAATCTAACAGAATTCTCTAGTTTTTTGGATGAAGAACCTTGGAAAAAACCAATTTTGATTTATGGAACTATAACTGGAACTGACTTTAATGTTACAGTTTCCTGTAAAAGTGACAGCCTGGTTACTAGAGAATTCTATAATTTAACCTATGTTACTGAAGATACATCAAAGCCTTGGTGGATTCATGAATGCAATGTGACTGCATCTTTAGATAAAAAAGAGAAGTCAAAAGAGAAGACTGCTTTTTCTATGGGAAAAATCAAGATGGATTTTGATCTTTCTGACATTGATAAATCCACCGATAAAGAAGATTCTTTTTTAAAAAGAATTTTTAGATCGCTTCTACAAAAAGACTTTTTATCTTTGTGGTCTTTATTTAACTAGGTTTTTTAAAAAAACATTTTTTTCTTTATTTTTTTAATGACATAAAAAAGTTTTATAAACGTTTATTTTTAGTAAATAAAAAGGTATTTGGATAAAAGAGATATATAAACTTAATAAAAAAGAAAAATATAAATACATTTAAATGATTTAATTTTATTATAGGTGAGGAGAATTTATGAAACGAATGGATTCACTAGTATTGGATGAAAAGGACATGGAAGCAATAGATCTTTTTGAAGATCTAGGGATGCCAAAAAATCTTGCGAAATCTTTAATGTATATCTGCCAGGTAGATGAATGTACTTCTTCGGATGTTGAACATGGAGCAGATCTAAGACAACCTGAAGTAAGTATAGCAATGCAAGAGATGAGAAGAAAGGGATGGATTAGAAAAAGAGAAAAGAAAAAAGAGGGAAAAGGACGACCAGTCCATTTATATAAAATGAATAAAAATCTGCCCGATATATTAAAAAGTTTCGAGCAAGAAAAAATGAAAGAAGTTGAGACTATAGAGAAAAGTCTATCAAATCTTCGCGAACTTATGGATAATCACAGTTAAAGATTATAAACATTTATCTGTTATTATAACAAGATTTTAATCTTTCTATTTTTTTGTTTATTATGTCCATCTCGTTTACTTGCGGATTTGAGAGTAAGTCCGGAAAAAGTTTTAAATAGTATTAAGAGGTAATTATAATTAATGATGGGCGGAGGAGTCTAATAAATCTTTTTTTTAGGACTAAGAGACTTTTTCCTCCCAATTAGAAAGTTCTCCTCACCAATTCTCCTCCATCCATCATCCTAGACTACAATCCTAAATCAAACGAATGATTTATATATTTTACCATTTTTTTAAAACTTATATTTATAAAAGTAAATTATTATAATATTATTTCAAAAATCTTAACTTAATCTTTTTTTATTAAAATTATGCAGGGGACGAGATTCGAACTCGTGGACCTCTACAGGACAGCGCCCTCAACGCTGCGCCGTTGGCCATGCTTGGCTACCCCTGCAAAAAAGATAAAAGAAAAAAAATTTAGAAAAAACCACTATTTTTTTATAATTCGATTGCCTCAACAGGACATTCATCAACACATGTCCCACAGTCTATACAAGTATCTTCATCAACTACTGCTACATCTTCAACCGTTATTGCATCTACAGGACATACTTCTGCACAAGCTCCACAGGCAGTACAGGTGTCCTCATCTATTGTTACAGCCATATTTTATATATTCCTCCATATAACCTAACATTATTTCATTTATGGATATTTTACATTTTAAATGATATATTTATGATTTCTGGTCTAGCCGCTAAATTTTATTTAAATCCTTTTTAGTTTTTCTACATAATTCATGATGAAGTTTTACTAATCTTTTTGCATACTTTTTGTTCCCTTGCTCTAAAACTTTTTCAACCTCTATTTCAATTTTTTGTCTAGAAGTATTTTCAATTAAATTATCTGCATGGCATACAATTTTTTCTTCAAGAGAAATAGGAACATAATTTTTAGCCGGTAGATTTAATCTAGCTGCTTCTTTTTCATCTATTCCTGCACCTATATGTCTTTCAATTATTTTCAAAATAGATTCAGGAAGGCCGTATTCCTTTGCAATTTTTACTCCTTCCACAGCATGTTTGATACCATGAGTTCTACATCGCCCTATATCATGTAATAACGCGCCGGCTTCCAACATTCTTTCATCTACATCTGTTTCTTTAGCGATTTTGAGAGCCAATTCTTTTACTGCTTGACAATGCTTTATTACTTTTTTTGGACAACCAGCTTTTTCCATTATATCGATACATTCTTCAGCTGAAGGAATTTCATCCATGTATATCCCCTTCTATTCGTCTGTATTAATTACCTTTTTCCCCTGATTAGAAGGTAAAATTTTTATTTTTCCTTTGAAATCAATTTTTTCCCATAGACCCTCTGTATATCTGTCAAGAAAAACAGCTAATGCAGCGACTTCTGAATGGGGTTGATTTCCTACTGCGACATTAAAATCCGATAATTCATATAAGTAAAATGGTACTTTTTCTGCACCGACCACAACTAATAAATCATTATTTTTATTGATTTTTTCAATTGATTTAGACAATGTTTCACCATACATAGTGAGATGGACAACGGCCCCATCCCAGTTTTTAATCACCTTTTTTTTATTTATATCTGTTTTTATAGAAAAATCTCCTCCGAATCTATCGCAGGTTGATTTAACCGTCTTTTTTATTTTAGTGTCTTTAGAATCGATAAATATTTGATCTGCACCAAACGCTCTGGCTACCAGTGCTACATGGGTAGTTATACGTTTATCTCTCCCTAGTCTATGACCTATTCTTAAAACTGTTATCATAATATTTTTTTTTGATTTAATTAAGAAAAATCTTATTTTTTTGGTTTAAATCCTTTTTCGAATGTCCCATCTGTTTTTTGTACAAGTACTGTTGCATCCTTTTTTCGGGCTTCTTTTCTTGCTTTTTTAATCGCGTTTTCTTTGGTTCTATGATGGCTTATTATTTTACCCTGGTCTTTTACACCCCAATCTCCTTTTACTTGTCCTGGCTGAGTTGCGTTTACGACATATATTACGTTGGGTTTTTTTCTAGCAGTATCCTCTCTTTTAATTATCTTATCTATATTCTTTTCAATTTTTCCATTGGGTCTCTTTTTTTTCTTTTTTTTATGTATGTCGTCTACTTCTTTTTCTATTGAATCAACGTTTCTCCATTCGACCGGATGTATCTTTTCTTGTTTCTCCGCTTTTTGTTCTTGATCTTGGCTATATACTGTTTCGTTATACTCGGCCAATGTTTTTTCTTTATGTTTCTTTTCTTTTTTTGTTTTTTTAGATAGACCTAGCTTTTTTAAAAAATTCCATTCTACCATTATTTTTTAAATCTCCACAATGAACAGGTTTTTATTAATTTTTTCAATTTTTTGACTTTTAGATAAACAATCTTTTAATTGATAAGTTTTTTCTTTATAAAAAAACCAAATAAAAAACTAGTCTTTTTGGTAGTTTTAGGGAAAAAATTAAGTTTATCTTCCTATATTATTTTCCAATATTAAAAATAGATTTTCAAGTTATTGGTTCTTCTATTCGACCATGGGCTTATAGTCTAGGGGTTATGACGTCGCCTTCACACGGCGGAGAGCGCCGGTTCAAATCCGGCTAAGCCCATAAAAAAATAATGTCATCCGGAAATAATAGTGTATATCAAATTTTTAAAGTTATATTTGATTATAAAAAAAGGTTTTAGAAAAGTTAGATGTAAAAGACCTGGATTTTTTTAGTCGATTTTTATGTTATATCCATTGTCGATTTTTTTCTTCTGTCTTTTTTTAATCGTTATGTCGAGCACTCCATTTTTATAGGAGGCTTTCGTAGTTTTTGGTTTTACCGGACAAGGTAGATTTACTTTTTCATCATAACGGTTTCTATAGGAATTTACTTTTATCCTAACTGAGTTTTGTGATACCTTTAAATCTATATCCTCTTTTTTTACGCCGGGTATAGAAACAGTTACAGAGATAATTTCGCTTCCTTCTATGACGTCTGGTGATGGCTTGGAGATGTCGTCTTCAGATATCTCCGATTCACGTTTGAATCTCTTATTTCTTTTTTGATTTAAGTCTTTTATATGAGGTCTACCGTCTGGACCTATATCTACTTTGAATCCATGTACAAATGGTTTATTGTTTTGGTTGTTTTTCATAATCTCTTCGGTCATCCTTCTTATGTCTTCTCTTATTTTGTCGTTTTCAAGGATGTTGTTGAAAATATTTTCCATTATATCATCGAAGAAATCATCGTCAAAGTTGAAATCATCGAAAGGATCACGTTTCTTTTTATCTTCATCATCATCTTCATCAAATGGATCCATTATTTATTTTATTCCTCCAAATAAAAAAATCATCTTTTTTATTCCTTACTATCTTATAGTTAGGTCTTATTAATAACTTTTGTTATCCTTTTTTTAGTTCGTCGTTTAGTTGTTTAGCCAGTTTTTTTGCTTTACGGCTGATTTTATCAGGTATTTTTAGTTCAACTTCCACATAAAGATCCCCATATCCTCTCCTTTGTAAATGAGGCATACCTTTATTCTTGATTTTGTATATTTCTCCGTTTTTTGTTCCTTTTTTAATTGATACCGTCTGAGTGTCCCCATCTATCAAATCGATCTTCACTTTTGTTCCAATTATTGCTTCTGTAAACAATATTTTTTCTTTGGTATATAGATCGTCTCCTCTTCTTCGGAAATTTGGATGTTTTTTTACATGCACTACAACATATAGATCTCCTGATCCTGCCGGCCCTGTTTCTCCTTGACCTGCCAGCCTTATCTGTGATCCATCTCTTACCCCTTGAGGTATCTTTATTTCTATCGATCTAGTTTTTTTCACCAGCCCTTTACCGCGGCATTGAGGACACGGGTTTTCTATTATCTGTCCTTGTCCTCTACATTTGTTACATGTGGTGATTTGTGTGAACATTCCTATATTGGTTCTCCTTGAGATCTTCATTTGGCCTGTACCTTTGCATTTCGGGCAGTTCTTGGGTTGTTCACCAGGTCTTGCACCAGATCCTTTGCATTTATCGCATTTTTCAGATCGAGGTACACGAATTTTGGTTTTTCTTCCTTCATATGCATCTTTTAGATTTATTTCTATGTCGTATCTGATATCTGATCCTCTTCTAGGTCTTCTTCGTCTACCTCTTCCAAAGCCTCCTCCGAAGAACTGCCTGAAAATATCGTTTATATCAAAACCCATGCCGTTGAATATATCTCCAAAGTCTGCTCCACGGAAGATATCCTCCGAGCTGTAATCTTGATCTATCCCTGCGTGACCATATTGATCATATATGTTTCTTTTCTCTTCGTCGCTAAGTACAGCATAAGCTTCGCTGATTTCCTTGAATTTTTGCTCTGCCTCATCATCGTCAGGGTTTCTATCT
This sequence comes from Thermoplasmatota archaeon, assembly GCA_036625995.1. Taxonomy (GTDB): domain Archaea; phylum Thermoplasmatota; class E2; order DHVEG-1; family DHVEG-1; genus JAZKSG01. The sequence goes on from JAZKSQ010000006.1 coordinate 7,659, forward strand.
GGATGGTATTTTTTAGCTAATTTACGATATGCTTTCTTGATTTCGCTTTTATCTGCATCTTTATCTACACCGAGAATATCATAGTAGTCTTTCTTTGCCATATTTGATTATTTCCTTGAGTTTATTACTTTTTGAAGTACTATATAAATATATTCGTTTCTTTTTCTGTAATGATAAGGGTTAAAAAAAGTTTATTGTCAAAAAAAATTTTTAGGTTTAAAATAGATAGTTTATAGCTGTAAAAAGTATATCGCCTATTATAAAAGAGACAATGTATCCTACAAGTAAGGGTATCATAAACGGTATTTTTGGTGTAACCCATATCTTTGAAATATTTTTTTCTTCGAATTTATCCAGCTGTTTTACAATATCGATTTCTTTTGGCATATACTGAAATTTTCTTTTATCATTTTCAAATATTTCTAGAGGCCATACAAATTTTTCTCTAGCCTTTTTTATATCCATCTTGTATCCAAGCAGAATGTTTGGAAATTTCATCTGTTTTTTTGAAATGTTAAAAATTAAAAAACCTAGAGGTATGAATAGAAACATTATTACAGAGTTAGCTAAAATCACCCATGGAAAAGGCATCAAAGTAGGATACAAAGGAAAGATATCTATTTCCGGTGTTAAAGGCGCAAGTATGGTTAACGCCATCAGCGCTTTAGCATCTGCACCTCCAAAAATTAGTCTTAGCTGATAAAAAACATACACCATTATTATCATAACAGGTATAAAAACTAGATATAACAGATTTTGCAACTGTATCTGAGGAAGCAAATATTCTACAGCTAATAAAACTGCTCCTATAACCGCTATTATCACCCAAAGATAGTTAGAGGCAGTACGAGTCTTAATATCAGTTATCGAAGCATAACTTAATATTATTATTCCAGTAGCTAATCTTATTATATCTATCATCGATGCTAGAATATCCATTCGTTCTCCTCTTCAAAAAAGTATAATGTTTTCAAATGATATTAAATTAATCGAAAAAATTTGAGAAGAATTTTTTTTGATATAACCTAATTAAACCAAAGAAAAAATTTTATTGAAATTAAAAAAAAGATAGAGAGTTTAACTTGTAACTGTCACATAACTGTCGTAAACAGTGGAACCCATAATTTGTACAGTTAATGCATACTTATTTCCTGCACGAATAGGGTTGTTATTCTCATTTTCATCAAGTATTATGCTTTCACCAGTATCCCATTTTCCGTCACCGAGGGACCATGTCGAGGTATCTAATTTTGTTCCATTTATAAAAAGATCAAAACCTGTATCCCCGGAAGTGTTTGTATAAGGCGCATTAGCTCCGCCTTTTGCAAGCATTACTTTGATTTGTTTATTTGTTCCAGTTACCGTAACACTTGCATCTTCAGATTTGGTAAGCCCCGTTCCTATCATACCGCTGACATAGACGTATACAGTAGCTGCTATAGCAACCGTAATAGCAACCATAAGAATAACTCCAATAACAGCTGAAACAGCATCATTCTTATTTTCTAACTTTCTTATTTTTAACATAATGTTCTACCTTATTTAAAGGTATTTTTCTTATCTAAACCCTTTAAACTCTATTATAAACGAGTATCTTCAAAGATCTAGATTTAAATTATTAGAGAGATAAAATTTGATTTTTTATTTAAGTTTAATTTGTAACAGTAACATAGCTGTCATAAACAGTAGAACCTAAAATTTGTACCGTTATTGCATACTCTACTCCAGCATTAATAGTATGGCCACCTACTGTTCCGTCAAGTATTATGCTTTCACCAGTTTCCCATTCACCGCAACTGAAATTACCATGTCCTAGTTTTGTACCATTTATAAACACATCATATCCAGTATCTCCAGTTTCATTTGCATAAGGCGCATTAGCTCCGCCTTTTGAAAGAAGTAGCTTGATTTGTTTATTTGTTCCAGTTACTTGTACACCTGCGTTTTCAGTTTGTTGTGTACCTGTTCCTATCATACCGCTGACATAGACGTATACAGTAGCTGCTATAGCAACCGTAATAGCAACCATAAGAATAACTCCAATAACAGCTGATACAGCATCTTCTCTATTCTTTAAATTTCTTAATGGTCTCATTTATCCCATTCCTCCTAGCCACCATTTATGAAGTGACTGGTATTTATACTTTTTTATCAGGTAGGTATGTAGACTAAAATATTTATACCTTTATAGACTTTTTTACATAATGGCAGTTTTTTAATTTGAGATAAATACAATTATAAACGCTTTCTAACCAAATATTTCTTTCAATTTGAAAATACTTATAAACGAAATATTTATTAGAAAATAATATCTTACATATAAAACAATATAAAGGATTAACTAAAAAAAATCCAGTAAGAAAAATATACCATATATGAAGGGATGGGAGTAACTTATGACGGAAATAAAAGATAATGAAAAAAAAGAAAGTCTAGCAGAAAAATTAAACATTTCTTTTTTAAAGAAAAATAAAAAAACAGAAAACAAATCAGGGCGATTATTTGGCCTTTCATTGTTTTCAGATAAAGAACAAAAAACAGCAGCTATGAAAGATGAAAACTTGGCTGATTGGCATGTCAACACCTCTGAAAAAGTAGATGACATACTCTCTAAACATCAAATGGACAAACAAGAAGAACCAGTTAGTTTAATGACAGATAATCTAACTGAATTCATAGAAGCACGTGATCCTTTTGATAGAAAACCTGAAAGACCTGAGTTCAAAACAGAAAAAATCGAACTAGAACAAACAAACAACACTTTTTCAGAACTCGTACAACCCATAAAAACAAAACAAGTAAGTGAAACAGACGTACAACAACTCAACAATGTAGCAAACAGCTCTATACTCCATAAAGAAGAAAAAAAAGATGAAACAAAAAAACAGGCTCGTGAAAAAAGATACCCCAACAAAGACACATCCTCAAAAGATAAAAAGAAAGACAAAAAAACATTTGGCAGTCTTTTTAAGAAAAAAAGACAAGAAAAAGAATCTAAAGATAAAAAAGCAGGAAAAAAACAAGAAAAAACTGATAAAGAAACCACAACTATGGACGATGTAGAACTTGATGAAGACATCATCAAAGTACTACGGATCACAGACGACCTGTTAGGTAAACTTCCCGATGAAACAATATCTGAATTTGCTAATTCAGATGATTTCAAAATCTATGAGAAAGTTTTTGAAAAATACGATATAAAAAAAAATGATGATAGCTAATGGGGCTCCTTCAAAAAGCTACTGAAAAAAAACAACCCTTCAACTCAAAGCAAAATAAAGGCCTTCTCTACAAAGCCAGATATATAAAAGAAGCCATAGGTTTCATCGGAATACAGCCAGAAGATACAAGCAAAGAAATAGTCGAAGAAAAAACAGGTCTCGGATACAAAGGCAAAGCAAAAATAAAGATTATTCTGGACCATAGCACAAAGGAATACCGCTACATAGTTTCAGAACCAAAACTAAACCAAGCGGAAAAAGAACTTAAAGAAGAACTTACCCGTCTTTTCAAAATGCTTTCTGACAAAAACGTAACCGGTATGGAAAAAGAAGAGAAAAGAAAATATCTAAAAAAAACTCTAGAACAAATAATAAAAGACAACAACATCTCCTTTAACCTCGAAGAAAACAACAATCCACAGCTTAATCAAAAAGAAACAAAAAATATTTCAGAAAAAAGTTTCTCCGAACTATTCAGTTTTAAAAAAGATAAAAAGACAAAGAAAAAAAAGGAAAAAACTAAAAAAAATATTTCTGACTCTCTAAAAACTCTATTTCAATTTGATAAGGAAGAAAAAAAAGCAAGAGAAGCGGAAATAGCAAAAAAAGCAAAAAAAACTAAAGATAAAATTTTTTATCATATATTTAGAGAATTCCTAGGATACGATAGAATAAACATATTAATGGAAGACGAAGATATCGAGGACATCTCCTGTGATGGACATCATGTACCTATTTTTGTTTATCATAAAAAATATGAAGAAATAACCACGAATATACAATTCGAATCAGCTGAAGAACTCAACTCATTTGTCACCCGGTTAGCTCAGATATGCGGCAAACAAATCTCTGTATATTCCCCTATTGTCGACGGAAAACTACCAGATGGCTCAAGACTACAAACTACGCTCGGTAAAACTGTCACCAGACCCTCCACATTTACAATCCGACGTTTTAAAGAAAACCCTCTAACCCCTATTGATCTGATAAATTTTGGTTCTCTTTCCATAGAGATGGCCGCTTATTTCTGGCTGGCTATAGAGAACAGTAAATCAGTACTTTTCTGCGGTGGAACAGCCAGTGGAAAAACCACTGCTTTAAACGCTTTATCTCTTTTTATACCTGCACCTTATAAAATCGTTTCTATAGAAGATACAAGAGAGGTGAACCTTCCACATAAAAACTGGGTTTCCGGTACCACCCGTAAAGGCTTTTCCAGCGCGGAAAGTGAAACAGGTAAAGATATAGACATGTTTGATTTGATACGCGCCGCTCTGCGACAAAGACCTAAAGTAATTATTGTAGGTGAAGTAAGAGGAAGAGAAGCCTACAGCCTATTTCAAGCTATGTCTACAGGCCATACCGCATACTCAACAGTTCATGCCAGCAACATTCATACTCTCATTCAAAGACTTGAAAATCCACCTATCTCCCTACCCAGAGCTCTTCTTACATCTTTAGACATAATTGTTTTTCAGAACGCAATCGATATGGGCGACAAAACAGTTAGACGTATGACCAGCGTAACCGAAGTCGTAAAAATCGACCCTGAAACTCAACAATTAATTTTTATGGAACCCTTCAAATGGGTTTCTAAAGTGGATGATCGTTTCGATGAGAAAAAAGGAAGTAAAGTCCTAAACGGAATAATGGTTGAAAAAGGATGGAACGAACAACAGCTTTCAGAAGAGATTAAAAGACGTAAAACTGTTCTACGTTGGATGCAAAAAAAGAACCTTAGAAACTATAAACAAGTAGGGAAAATCGTTGCTGAATATGAAAAATTCCCAGAGCAACTTGTAGAAACAGCAAGGAGGGAACTAGAAGAATGAGATCAAGTAAATATTCCCGTTTCTGCAGACAACTTTTCCAAAAAACATTTGAACATTTCGATATCAGCAAGACTACAAAAAATAGAATGTTAGAAAAAGCCGATATCACCATGGAATACACAGAATATTACTCTATGGTTTTAATGAATCTTATAATAGGTTTTATATGTTCATTTATACCTACAGTCATACTATATCTTATTTTCCCACATTGGATTACCTCACTATTAATCCTAGTCGTAACCTCGCTTGTATCCGTCGGGACAGGACTTTACTATCTGATTCTTCCGAAAGCCAAGGCAAAAGCACGCGGAAAAAACATAGATAAATATCTACCCTATGCAACTAACTTCATAAATACGATGTCCTATGCCGGTATCAGCCCAGCTGAAATATTTGAAGCTCTTTCCACAGTTGACCTATACGGCGAAATCCAAAAAGAAGCCAATAAAATCAATACCGAAATAAACATGATGGGTATCGATGTAAACACGGCTTTAAACAACGCTATCAAGATTTCTCCTTCAGATAAATTTAAAGAATTCATCCAAGGTATGCTTGGTGTAATACAATCCGGAAGTGATCTTGCACCTTATCTTAACCGTTGCGTCAAAGAATATATGCAAAGTGATCTAATAGACAGAAAAAGAAACCTTGAATCACTAGCCGTAATGGCTGAATCCTTTGTAGTAACAGTAATAGCTTTTCCTCTTTTCCTAGTCATAATCCTTTCTATTATGGGAATGACAAGTGGAGGAATCTCATATGAATTCATGTATATACTTGCTTTTCTAATACTTCCACTCGCCTATTTTGGATTTTATGTAATGATGAAATCAGGGATGGGAGAATCGGTATGAAGCAACTATTTAGAAAAAAAAGATACAACTACAACAAAATATATGGCCAAGATAAAACAAGTTACTTAATCTTAGGTGCATCTATCAGTTTTTCCCTACTTTTATTTCTACTAGGTTTTTTCTCTCTTTTGGAGCTAATCACTATAGCGGGTGGCGCAATAACCAGTATAGACTTTTTAGTATTCGGTCTACTATCCTGTATCGGCCCTGTAGGTTTTTATAACTATTTGAAAGCCAAAAAGAAAAAAGAGATCCGTGATCAATTACCTGATTTTCTCAGAGAAATAAGTAATGCTACTTCGTCAGGTATGACTGTTTTTGACGCAATAAGATCAGCAGCTAAAGAAGATTTCGGTCTTTTAACACCTGAATTAAAACAAATGGCATCTCAGCTATCCTGGGGTATAAGTGTAGATGAAGCTCTTTCTAATTTCGCTGAAAGAATAGATACCGACACCGTCAGAAGAATGGTTCTAACTATAAATAAAGCGCTAACCATCGGCGGTAACACCTCAGCGGTTTTTGAAGCAGCGGCTAAAGAAATAGATCAGATAAACCTTGTAGAACAACAAAGAAAATCAGAAATGTCGATGTACAGCGCCGTTATATTCATCAGTTTCTTTGTATTTCTCGCTGTAATCCTAATAATAAACAACACCATCTTCCAAGCCATCTTTGATCTACAAGATCAGATGGCAGGACAGTCTATAGGAAACATGAGGATAGCAAACATAGACCCAAACATGATAAAATACACATTCTTTTCCTTCGTTATAGTTCAAAGTCTAGGTGGAGGAATATTAGGAGGATTTATGATGGACGGAGAAATCTCATCAGGCGTAAGATATGGATTCATATTGGTATTAATCTCCTTTTTCATATTCAAGTTCTTCTTCTAAAAAAAAAACAGTATTTCATATTGTAAAAATGACAGTGACATAATAAATAAATCAAAAGAGAAAAAACAAAGTCTAGAGACTGGGAGAGATGAAAATCAGGAAAATATTCCGTTCCAAATATGCAGTTTCGGAAATATTAGGAGGTATATTACTAGTTCTAATAGCATTACTAGTATTCGTACCAGTCTATCTATACATATTCCCTCTACCCTTCCCCGAACCAGAAGCTCATATAAAACTCGAAGGATTCGTCGAAGATAACGGACTAATAAAAATAAAACATATGGGCGGACAACCCCTATATACATATAAGATAGAGATAAGACAACCCGATGGATCACTTTTAGATTCAACTACATATGACAATCCAAATAATCCTTGGAAAATAGGCGAAATTAAAAAACCACTAGACAACCTTTATCTCATAACGGAAAACGACAAAGTAAGCGTGAAAATATACACCTACGAAGAAGGAACTAAACAAAACATATTCTATGGGATATTCAAAGGACAAAACCCAATATCCGTACCCTTTAATCTACCGATGCTGATAAGCACACTTAGAACCAATACCACCGCTGAAGATATAACCTGTTTTAACTATACAATAAATGCTTCAATAAACGCACAGACCTTCATCTATAACTGGACAGTAAACGACCAGAGTATAAACAACATCTATCTTCCTTTTGATACCAACAATCCTACCACAACTAAAGACTATTCCGGAAACAACAATCATGGAACTGTAAACGGCTCAACATGGAACAACAACGGAATAGTAGGCGGCAACTATAATTTCAACGGTATAGACAACTATATAGAGATACCATACTGTTTCGACAACAACCAGATCGATAAATTTACCTTTGAAACATGGATTAAAACAAACCAAGAAAATGAAAGCATAATTTCATTTAACTCAGAAAGATACTGGGACTTACATCTATATAAAGGAAAACCCCAGCTAGTTGGTTTTTCAAACGGCAAATCTGCAAAAATTACCTCTTCTACAGTTATTTCAGATGGAACCTGGCATCATCTCACAATGTCATACAACTCATTATCTGGAAACTGCACTTTTTATATCGATGGAGAAAAAAACATACAACAAAAAATCTATACCTCCGGATCCTCAATCGGAGACGGAAGCACACCTGCTGGATATATCGGCAAATGCTACAACAACTCCCTCCCTGCTTCATGGAACATATTAACCTACGATGATTTCGAACAAGGATTCGGAAACTACACCGACGGAGGAAGAGACTGCCAACTATATACGGGCGGCAGCTATGCCTATCAAGGAAACAATGCAGTAAACATACAAGACGACAGCGGAATCCCCTCTTCCTTTTACCATACCAACGGAATCGATGTATCAACAACAGGATACACATCAATAAAAATAGATTTCTGGTATATTGCACATTCAATGGAAAACTGGGAATCATTTCTTGTAGAATATTATGACGGAATACAATGGAATATTATATCCGAATATGAGAAAGGCAATGACTTCGAAAACAATCAATTCTACCATGAAACAATAACAATAAATGAAACAGACTACAGCTTTCCTTCCAACATGAAAATACGTTTTAGATGCGACGCAAGCTCTGATTTTGATGACATAATAATAGACCAAGTATACGTCAATGCCACCAAAGGTTCTGCATATCTCCAAAATTTTAGTGGATCATTGGATGAGCTAAAAATGTACAACAGAGTTCTTTCAGATGAACAAATACATCAAAATTATCTTTCTGAAATATTCGGAAATTCTAACAAACGTACAATAGTATCTGAAGAAACAAAACTTGGAGACATATGGAGATGTTATGTTACACCAAACGACTCCACACAAGATGGCGAAATAGTTTCTTCCAATCCTTTACAGATCATAAACTACCCAGGAGGCAAATAAAAAAAGTGAGAGATAAAAAAAATCTCTATAATAAACTTGCAATAACCTTAATTTCGTTTACGTTATTATTTTCAAACATATTTTTCATCCAAAATTGGAACGCCACTGCTGGATCCTATGACGGGCAAGACCTAGCAGAATCTATACTAGCAAATAACTCTTTATTACTTTCTTCATCATATACAGATACCGACGGCAATGGACACAGACAAGCAGGAGTCTTCTCCTCACTAGGTACAATGGCTCCAACCGAAGGAAGCGACTTTGCTTTATTTAGCACAGGTATAGCAGGGGCCAATCCTGTAACAACTGATACTCAAAACCCCGGAGATGAAAGCGGAACTCATTTTACAGGTGGAGAAAACGGATGGCCTAGAGACGAAGCCACACTCACCATGGAAGTCCATGTACCCGAATATATGCACTACCTATATTACGACGTGCAGTTTTTTAGCTCAGAATATCCCGATTATATTAACTCGGGTTATAACGATAAATTCACTGTCACCGTTGATTCTCCATCTGAAGGCACATCACAATATACAATTGATGTAGATAGCGGTTACTTCGTTTTAGATTCACACGATATCCCTGGAACCGGATTTGACATATTTGCACAAAGCGGAGACCCCGATGACATAGATTGGGTCGATACAACACCACGAGATCCAGGTGCTGACGGAGGTGCATCTGACCTAATACCAATAGGAGGGTCCACGCATCCTGTTTCACCAGGAGAAAATATTACAGTAACCATAAATATTGTCGACGACGGAGATAACCTTTTCGACAGCGCAGGTTTTATCGATAATCTCATGTTTACTGGATGGGCAAAAACCGATATTGTTGCAAGAAAGACCGTAAGCGATACAAATGGAGATCCTTTAGAAACAGGTGACACTCTTCGTTATTCAATAAGTTTAGTTAATACAGGATCGGCTGACCAAGAGGACAATCCCGGCGATGAATTCGAAGATTTTATTCCAGAAAACACTACTTTTGTCAGTGGATCCGAATCAGCCACCTCTGGAAACATTGTATATGATGCTGATGAAAAGAAAATAACCTGGAATGGGGTCATACCTGGTGAATCATCGGTTTCATTGAATTTCGACGTGACTGTAGGTACAGGACTTTCAAATGGAACAATCATTTCAAACCAAGGAACCGTTTTTTGGGATAGCAACGAAAATGGAATAAATGATGCGGCAGAATTAACCGATGATCCACACGTCGACGATGGAATAGATCAAGATGGAGATGGAGAGACAGCTGATGACGACCCTACAAACATATCTGTAATATGCTTCGAACCGCCAGAATCAGTAACAGAAGATTTTTCAGATGATACTGAAGGCCATAACGCTTCAGAAGAATTCAAGGGTAGAAGATGGTTCGAAACCACATCCAACATACACCCTAAATGTAATTTTGAAGTATCCGAAAGCTATTTTTATTCAACTGAAAACTCATTCAAAACAAAAATAAGATCCACATCTACTGGCTTTTATTGGAACTACAATTTTTCGACCCTGGAAACAACGCCTTCCTTTTGGGAGACCTGTCTTGCCTGTGGAAACACAAGCGAACCATATAACATGACACTTATCTTTAAAGACAGTTCTAATAATGAAATATCCAAGCTTCTATTCTCTTATGATAACAACGGAGAAAACAATCCTCTTAACTGGTCTCTGGAATTATTTTACTGGGATAAAATAGCCGGATGGATTAAACTGTATACAGATAAAACAAACGGCTATCTATTCAACGACTGGTACACTCTCAGGATTGAAAAAAACGCTGGTCTCTTAGAATATACTCTAAACAGAACAGGGGCAGGTACAGTAGATTTTGCTACAGGCCCAGAAATCACAAGTTCATTTGAGGATTTAGAAAAGATAGAATTCCAAAGCACACATAACCCTATTCTTTGTCCTTTATTCTTCTGGGACGAAATGAACATAGGATTAAATTAAAAAAAGTTAGATAAAAAAATAATTTATAAAACTCTTTTTTAATCTCTG
>JAZKSQ010000173.1:0-3595 GCA_036625995.1 Thermoplasmatota archaeon
CAAAAACAGCTGCTTGGATTATCGCGTTTTGTTCTGCATGTAGCCCTCGGCATAATTCATGTCTTTCACCAGAAGGAATATTCATTTTTTGTCTGATGCAACCCACTTCGTCGCAATGCTTTAATCCTTTGGGTGCACCATTATATCCTGTGCTAAGAATGTGCTTATTTTTTACCAAAATTGCGCCTACTTTTCTTCTGAGACAGGTACTTCTTTTAGATACCACTCTTGCCATTTCCATGAAATATTCATCGTAAGTAGGTCTTTTTACCATAAAAAATCAATAGAAATTATATTCTATAAATGTTTAATAAAATTATGTTTTTTTATGTTGTTTTTATAGTTCCTAGAACGGGTTCGTAAATAAGTCCTTTATCCATCAGAGAGGTAAGAGCCTCTTCAATAGAATCTTTGTCTACACCCGATTTTTCACATTTTTCACTAATGGAATCCCATGATGCTCCATCCTCACCTTCTAGGTCTTTTATTATTCCCATAACTTTTTTCTCGATTTCTTCAAAATCCTTTTTTTCATCATCTGTTTTCTCGGTTTTTTCAGAGGACTTTTGCTTTGAAGATTTACTGGTTTCATCTTCTGAGATATCTTGTTCAATACCTGGGGACAAGTATTCAATTGATTCTTTGCAAAGGGAGATATACTTTGTTATATCGACATCGCTATATTTTTTTAGAGACTCTAATATGCCTTCAGAAAGACTTCTGCTATATCCTAAACTCATTATATCGTTTATTTCAGGTTTGGACATTTTTTTTGCTTCTAAAAAAGCTTCTACTCTATCCTTTGTACTTTTGCAGGTCTCTAAAATCCATTCATCACGAACATCTGAATCTACTAATTCTACTGTCTCTGGCCTAATTGAAACATAAAATGTTCCTTCTTCTGGAATATATGTTCTTGATTTACCTACCACGGCCACGAAAGCTGGGACATCTATAGATGATAAATAATCTGTGGCTTCTTGTTGATATTGTCCAGAATATAGGGTAAAAACCCCCGTAGGGTCAGATATATGTGCTCTTATAAATTCGCCTTGTTCGGAGATATTTTCTACATCTGTCAATACTCCAATTATAAATACTCTATTTATTTTTGCTCCCAAAGGGGATATAACATATGAAGGAGACATTTTTTCTTCTCCTTTAAGCTCAAAGTTTGAGTCGTTGAACTCTCCTGCAAAAATCCTCCAAGCTAATTCTCTTTTCATGTTAAATCCTCCAATTCTTTAGATAATTTTTCTGCTTCAGACGATATGTCTACATCAAGTATTTCAACATTTTTTGGAATAATTGTTAGACCAAAATTATCCAAAAGAGCATTTCCTCTAAGAAGAATTTTTTTTCCATAGAATTTCTTTTTAATTTGATTGTTAAGTTTTTTTTCCTCGATTTTTTTACATTCTTCCAAATCTTTATCTATAATTTTTTCTGTTAGTTCTCTATTTAAGACAGCTGTGCTTGCACCTGTTCCATCATCTAAAATTAGTTTTATTCTGAGATCAGGTATACCTTCGACTCCCCCGTGGATATTGCATTTATCATCTTTTAGGGCTCTGTTACATTCGGGGCATCGTTTAATAAAGCCGGAACCTGGTTTTATTTCAATTACTCTTCCTTCAACCTCAACGTCTAATCCTCCTTGATTTTCCTCAATTTTGAATAAAGACATTTTCTTTTTTCCAATTTCTTCCAAAGGAATTTCTTCTTCATCTAGTTTTTTTAACTCTGCTTTTTCATCAAATGTAAGTTGAGGTATACCCTTCCAGCTCTTAACGTATCCTCCATTTATTTTAACTACATCATTTTCTTTTATTCCAAAATCATGCCATGAAGTAAATTGTGCTTTTCCAGTTTCATCTCCTATTATACCTGAGAAAACTTTTTTTTCTTCCCCATCTACTTCTGCGGTACGTTCATTTACTTCTAATATTTTTGCGGATAATTCTACTTTTCCTATACCGGGTTTTAAATCACCGACTTTACATTTTTTTGGTTCAAAAGTGCTATCTGGAAGTTCATCTTTATCTGTTTTTGTGACTTCTACCCTTTCACCAAAATTTAATTGAGCTTGGCCTTGCCATTCTTTGGTATACGCATTAGTAATTTTTACCACATCGCCTTTTTCAACATCAATATCTTTCCATGAGGTAAAAGGTATAGTGCCACTTTCATCTCCTATTATTCCATAGAAAATCTGTTTTGTTTTACCTTTAACGTTTACTTCTTTTGGATTAATAGATATAATATGTCCTAAAATATTGACATTATTTTCGTTTCCTTGGAGGTTAGATATTAATTTCCTTTCAGATGAATCTGAAGTATTCTGTAATTTGAAAGAAGATTGCCCGCCATATTTTTTAATTAAGGTTTTTTTAGCCTGAGTTATAGGTACTCCATATTCCATAAATTTTTCCAGTTCATCTAATAATTCATCTTCTTTGACTTGTTTTGACTCTGGATTATTTTGTAAAGTTTTCAACATATCTTGAACATGAGAATGAAGTTCTGATTTAGCCATCGTTTACTTTAGGCCTCCCAACCTCTAAATGATATTTTTAGTATATCAAATTATGGTAAAAAAAGATTGGTTAAATTAAATTTTTATTTAAATCTAAATACAATTTATTTTATTTTTATTTCCTTATTTTTTCCGCATAAGTTTAAAGAATACCTGTCTATATAAAAAAACAGGAACTAATCAGGCTTTAAAAAAAAAATTGATTAACTTATTATGATTATAAAAAAAAATGCTTTAATCGTATCTTTAGACGAAGATGTTTCTGAAATAAACCAGTTAGCTAATGCTTTAGATTATAATGTAGTCGATAAATTCATTCAAAAAAGAAATATCCCTGATGTTAACTGGTTTTTAGGATCTGGAAAAGTTGAAGAAATAAAAGAATTTATAGAAGAAAATGAAGAGAAAATAAATATCCTAATTGTTGATGGTGAATTAAAGCCATCTCAGTGGTTTAACCTTGAAAAAAAACTAAACATACAAGTTTTTGATAGAATACGTTTGATTTTAGCGATTTTCGAAGACAGAGCAGATAGAAAAGAAGCTAAACTTCAGGTTAAACTAGCTCAATTAAGATATGAACGTCCTTTCGTACGGGAGCTAATACATAGATCACGTTCTGGTGAACATCCAGGTTTTATGGCGGGAGGAGGTTATCAGGTTGATGATTATTATGAAAAAATCAAAAAGCAAACCAAAAAAATTAAAGAAAAACTTGAAAAAATAAGAGAAGATCGTGAGGTTCGGAGGAGACACCGTCAAAAAGGTGGTTTTTATCTCATTTCTATTGCAGGATATACAAATGCAGGTAAAAGTAGTCTATTGAACTTATTGTCAGAAGAAAATGTGAAAGTCGAGGGAAAAGTTTTTTCTACGCTTTCTACAACAACGAGAAGATTAAACTATGAAGGAGTCCCTATTTTACTTACTGACACTGTTGGGTTTATACAAAATTTACCGTCCTGGATAATAGATGCTTTTCATTCTACCCTTGAAGAATTAAAAGAGGCAGAGGTAATTATGCTAGTGGTAGATGTCGGCGAAAATAAAGATATAGTT
>JAZKSQ010000174.1:0-3591 GCA_036625995.1 Thermoplasmatota archaeon
TGTTAAACAAACTTATATCTCAACTTTTCCTTTTTTTTATATATTTTTTTTAATCTTATATTTTCTGCAGAATTTATTGAATCTATAATCTATTTCCTTACTATAATCCGAAGGTGGAGTATATCTGTCTTTGTATAATCTCTGGTATTTTGAGATTAAATCAGGGAAATATTGTTCGATCAAATTTAGAAAAGTTATTTTTTGATCTCCTTTAAGTTCAAGTGGTTTATGGAGAATGTATTCTGCGATGTTTTCTTTAGCAGAAGAAATTAAATTTTCAATTTCATCTTCAACAATATAAGGAAGAATTGGTATTACTGCGATACCTGTTTTAATTCCTTTTTTTGACATTTTTTTTACTGTTTTTAGTCGTTTGATAGTTATAGGGAGGTTATTTTCAAAAATATTTTGAATATCTTTTTTTAATGAAATAATACTTATTGTTACAAGGATATCATCAATTTTAGATATCAATTCTAGATCTCTTAAAATTAAATCTGATTTAGTTAGTATATGACAAGACAGATTGTTTTTTTTAATTATTTTTAATATATTTTTTGTTTTTTTATATTGTTTTTCAGTATTTTGATAAGGATCGTGGACAGATCCTATTATTATCCTGTTTTCATTTGAGATTGTTGTAATTTCTTTTTTTAAAAGAGTTTCTATGTTGTTTTTTATGTATATTGTGTCATCATAAGAGTCGCAGTATCTACATCCAAATTCGCAGTTTTGATAAGGATCAAGGGTATAGTTACCTTGAAAATATATATCTTCCTTAGTGATTTTATTTAAAGCTTTATTTACATGTATTTCTTTATATCTCATAGCCATTTTTTTTACATTTCTTCAGGTGCTTTTATACCTAACAGATTTAAACCATTTTTTAGAACTATCTTAGTTGATTTTACCAATGCTAAACGAGCTTTTTTAAGATCGTTGTTTTTTACTGATAGAACAGGGCAGTCTCTGTAGAATTGGTTAAAAAGAGAAGCTAGTTTATAAAGATAGGCGGTGGTAATATGTGGTTTATATTCTTTAGATGCTTGTTTTATCATAAGGGGAAATTCAGCTAATTTCAAAATAAGTTTTTTTTCTGAATCATGTTTTAACATTTTTATTTTAATTTTGTTAAATTGTCCTGTTTTTTGGTATTTATTTAATATCCCTGAGGTTCTGGCATGTGAATATTGTATGAAAGGTGCGGCGTCTCCCTCAAAATTTATAGCTTCGTCCCATTTGAAAACAATATCTTTTTCAGGTTGCACCTTGATTATGTTATATCGTACTGCCCCAGTGCCGATTTCCTCTGCTATCTTTTCCATCTTTTCTTTTGAGAGTTCATCTTTTCTTCTTTTTTTGATTTCTTTATATGCACGTTTTACGCATTCGTCAATTAAATCATCTAAATAGACTACTCTACCTCTGCGGGTAGACATTTTCCCACCGGGCATAGATACAAAAGAATAAAAAATCGCTTTCGGTATCTTTTTTATCCCCATAAGCTTTAAAGCTGTTTCTACCTGTTTAGACTCAAGTTTATGATCTTCACCAAGAATGTTTATCAATAAATCTGCTTTTTTATTTTTCCATATATGATAAGCTATATCCCTAGTAGCATACAGGGTGGTTCCATCTTTACGGGTGATAAAAAAGTTGGTGTTACGTCCTTGTATACCAAAAGGTTTCATATCTATGAAGTATGCACCCTCTTCATTATGGCAATATTCTGATTTTTTAAGTTTTTCTAAAACCTCGAAAACAGATTTATTTTTTACAAATTTTGATTCAGGGACATATTTATCTATATCGATGTTAATTCTAGAAAGAGTTTGTTTTATACCATCTAAAACAGGGGCGTATGATTTTTTTATATATGATATTGTTTTGTTATCTCCTTCTTCGCTTTTTTTAACAAGTTCATTAATCTCTTTTTTTACGTTATCTTCTTTTTCCATTATTTTATTTGCTTTTTGATAATAAGTTACCGCTTTATGATCGCTTTTTTTATTTGATTGTTTTTTTTCTATATCTTTTATATTCCTGTTTCCCCAGGCGAGGACGGCTACTTGTTTTCCTAGATCATCTAAGTAAAACTGTGATTTTGTATTGTATCCTGCTTTTTTGTAGATACGGTAGATGGTATCGCCTATTATAGGGTTTCTAGCTCTTCCGATATGGAGTGGTCCATTAGGATTAGCTGATGTATGTTCGACAATTACTTTTTTATTTTTATCTTCTAAACATCCATATTTTTCTTTTAGATCTAAGATTGACGTTATAGTTTTTTCAAATATTTTTTCATCTTTTAAAAAAAAGTTGATGTATCCGCCTTCTATCTCAATTTTTTCTATCCAATCTTTTAGTTTAATTTTGTTGGCTATATCCTCTGCTATACTTTTAGGTGATTTTTTAAAAATTGATGCTAATTTAAAACATGGGAAGGCATAGTTTCCTTTTCCTTCAGGGGGTTTTTCTAAATTTATTTTTTTATCATAGTTGTGTTCTGAAAGAATTTTTTGTAGTTCTTTTTTAATTTCTTTTTCTGCAGATATTAAAGGATAGTTCATAGCTCATTTTTTGAAACAAATAATGTATATTAAATCATTATGCTAGCTGTTTAAATAATATTTTAGAAAAAAAAAGTTAATTTAAAAAAAATGGAGAAAAAATGTTTTTTTATTTTTTGATTGTTTGTTTTTTTTATGCTTTCATTATAGCTAAAAGAAATATTCCTAAAGCGATTAGAGCACCTATTATTGCTCCTATTACTGCTACTATTCCATTTACTATTGTTCCAGCGAAATTCATTATTCCGGAAGCTTCGCCCATTAGTGAGGTTAGAAGCCCTGCGCCCCATAGAAATAGGACAAAGACTATCAAGCCGATTACTACTAGTATTCCTCCGACTGCTCTACTTTTTCCGGATCCGAAATATGCTGTAAATATACCTGCTATAATACTAGCTATAGCAAACACCAGCGTCAACATACTTAAAAAATATTGTGCGACCATTCTTTATATTCACCTCGAATTAAAATTTTGTACCCGTTAAGGTTTTTGTATCAATTACACCTTCAATACTTCTGATTTTATTTACAACTGTGTCTCCTAACTTTTCAAAGTCCTCAGCTTCAATCTTAGCTATAAGGTCATATTCTCCAAAAAGAGGATGTAATTCCACTATTTCAGGAACTTTCGACAGTCTGTTATAAACTTCATGTTCATGTGCAGGTTTTGCGCTTATCAATATGAAACCTATTGCCATTTGTTTCCTCCTCTTTAGTTAAAGTTCTTCCTTATTTTTTATACCTTATATTGTTTTCTAATATAAACTTTTTCAAAAAAATATGTTTTTAATTAGGGTGTTGAAAAGTTAAATGAACCCTCCAAAGATTTCATTTTGCTTGGGATGCAAAAATGAAATCTAGGAGGAGGGTAAGTCTAAGAAAGAAATTAAACCATTTAGATTTTTCTGAAACTGAAAAAGCAATCTCTGAAAAATACAAATATAAACCAGGAAACCCCGGGGTCAAAGTAGCTGGCTGCGAAACAATATCGACAGGCTAAAGAAGATTTATTGTGCTGACA
>JAZKSQ010000007.1:0-18120 GCA_036625995.1 Thermoplasmatota archaeon
GTTGAAAAAACAATAAAAAGAATAAATTCATCTGTAGATGTAACCTAAAAAAAAAAGCTTTTCAAAAAAAATGTTATTATTTATTGTTTAGGAGTGAGGATATTTTTTTATGAAATATGATACAATCGTCATAGGTGCAGGTTTTGCAGGGCTCTCTGCTGCAGCTTTACTTTCAAAAAAACAAAAAGTGATGGTAATAGATAAAAACAATTATTACGGTGGAAGATCAGCAACACGTACACCTAAAGAATACGGCTGGGCTGATGTCGACAACTACTACTTAGATTTTGGACATCACGTATTTCCCACTGATAATTATCTAGACTTTGTAATAAAACACACCGGGGCAGACAAATATTGCGATATAAAACTAATAAACACACCTCTTTTTTACCGGCACAATAAATTCCATAAACCACCAACCAATTTTTTTGAAAAACTCCTTGCATATCCTTTTATGTCATTAAAATCAAAAATCAAAATCAATAAATTATTAAAATACGCAGAAAAAACAAGTTTCGACGAAATAAAAAATAAATGGCTATACCGATCAATAGATGAACTCTATGATTATTTCAATTTTGATAAACATGCACGTGAACTTTTTACAGATGGTTTTGTAGCAGGATATCAAACAGTTACAGAAACAGACAAACTATCAGGAGGAGACCTACTTTTCTGTATGAAAGCCTTTCAAAGAGGTATAAAAAAATATAATACACCCTTATTTGCCGCCAAAGGAGGCGTTGCTAACATAGTAAAAGCATTTGCCAAAATCATCGAAAAAAACCACGGTGAAATAAAACTAGGTGAAAAAGTAAAAAAAATAAAGACGGAAAAAAATAAGATAAAAGCAGTAAAACTTGAAGATGATACAATAATTGAAGCTGAAAATATTATTTACGCCGCACCAGTATATGGTCTTTTAGATATCATTAAAAAAGATCTACCGGATGAATACATAAAAAAATTACAGGCAGCCAAAAAAGACTCCACAAATCTTTTTCTTTTAATGGGCGGAACCAAAAAAACACTTTTAGAAAAACCCATTGGAACATGGGTTATGATCCCAAAAACTGAGACAAAACATGTCGACTCATATTATCTGGCATATGAGTATGATCAAAAGTTAAAACAGGCACCTAAAGACCGTTTTTTCGTAAGTTTTGCTGTCGAAATAAAAGATATGAACGATTTAAAAAAACCAGAAAAACTTGTTAAAAGAATGATAAAAGATCTACAACCCATCTTTCCAAATTTTGATTTCAAAAAAGATTTCGAATGGCATACACATCATTTTTTTCCAATAGTAGACGGTCTAAGAAGAACTATTAAATGGCATGGAAAAAACCGTTTCGGACCTACAACACCTATAAAAAACCTATATGTAGCCGGTGATTCTGCCTATGAATTCAGCACAGGAGTCGACGGCGCAATAAGCTCAGCGATATTTACAGTAGAAGAAATAACTGGAAAAAAACCTTTATTTAGAAACGGATAAAAAAAAGATTGAGTTATACGACTATCCTTTTTTTCTTTTTATCTTATCACATCTATCACAAATATATTTTTGCTCAAACTTTCCCCCGCCAATGTTAGTAGGACCACCATATTTTTTCCATTTATGAAAACCAAAAAGACATTTCAAATTCATATATACCAACAAAAAAACTCTCTCTCTTTTTTTAAAAAATAAACCAATTTTACTTAAAATTTTTTTGCCTAAAAAATAGGTTCTAAAATATAGTTATCACTTCTTTTTTTCTTTTTTTAATTCATCAAGAAATTTTTTGTATTCCTTCTTAGAATCAAAAAGGATTGGCATACCTTTATAGCCACAATTATTACAAACAAGATTCCAAGAGGTTATACCATATACAATCCCACTTTCAATTCCTCCCATAGTGATATCTGTACTACCACATTTCGGACAAGCCGCTATTTGATCTTTCATTTCAACCAATTATGATAACCCATTCATTATTTAAAAAACTTTGACTCAAAAGGAACCTATAGAATATGAAAAAAAAGTAGACTTCTCTCTTTTTTTTTAAAGAAAATATTATAGACAGAGAAAAATTAGGTAATTTATACGCTGAAAAAATTTATCGTTTATAAACTAAAAATAATCTAAACCTTTATATCCATGAATCATAATAACCATTTTTTAAATAACTAAATTCACTTTAATTTATTGTAAAAGAGGAGAAAAAAAGGATGGACCAAAAAAATAGAAAAAGTAATTTTAATAATGTGAATCCCTCATCAGTTTCACTTCAAGGCAGATGCGTTACAGGGATTAAAGAACTCGATTCTCAATTAAATGGT
This sequence comes from Thermoplasmatota archaeon, assembly GCA_036625995.1. Classification (GTDB taxonomy): domain Archaea; phylum Thermoplasmatota; class E2; order DHVEG-1; family DHVEG-1; genus JAZKSG01. Next base: position 2,329 of record JAZKSQ010000007.1, read on the forward strand.
GGAATACCGTTAGGCAATACGGTTCTACTAGTCGGAAGTAGCGGATCAGGTAAAACAACTTTAAGTATGCAGTTTTTAACAAATGGAGCTAAAAAAGGTGAAAGAGGAGTTTTTTTCACTATAACAGAACCTCTTTTCAAACTAACAAAAAACATGGAAAGTTTTGACTTCTATGATAAATCATTAATCGAAGAAGGAATGGTCAACTTAATTGATTTAAGAATAATAAGCGAAAGACTTGGTTTAAACCGTGAAAAATACAGTTGGGAGGACGCAGGAGCACTGTTAGGGGTTTTAAAAGATATAGCAGAAGAATTAGACGCTCAAAGATTAATTATAGACTCAGTAACTGCTCTATGCTATCGTCTCCAATCTAAGGAAAGAATACGTGACTTTATCTTTAAACTAGGGAGCAGTCTCTCGGTTATGAACTGTACCACTCTGCTGACATCAGAAGTACCTCCCCATACCTTCCAATTCTCTCAACATGGTATAGAAGAATTTATTGCCGACGGAATAATATTTTTGGGAGACATAGAACGAAGAGGGGATTTAATCCGAACTCTTCAAATAGTTAAAATGAGAGGAACCTCTCATGTTAGAACAAAATCATCAATGTGTATATCATCAAAATATGGCGTTGAACTTGCGCCTTTACTTAAATCAAGGATGTGAAAAAACATATGCCTAACGTACTAATAGAGGGTTTAAAAGAAAGAATAGAAAAAGCAATAAAAGTAAATCAATCAGTAGGAATTGTTTTACCAGGAAACAACTATACAGACCTTTTAAATGCTCTCTACGCCCAAGTAGAAGATGATTACGACTCAAAATGGGTATATATTTGTGCAACCAGACCTTACAGCAACTTGTTAAATGAATTTGAAGGACTAAGAGATCTAAAAAACATTGATTTTATTGACTGCATATCAAGAGCAGGAGGTATATCAAATACCGATCCTAACTGTGTATATATAGAAAGCCCAACTATGCTAGAAAAATTGGGTCTTGCAGTAATGAATACCTTCAAAAATATGGACGAAAACACAAATAAATACCTAGTATTAGACTCCCTAACCAACCTTGTAATATACAACCATTCAGACATAGTAACAGAATTTTTCTATCATCTAATCAACCGGACAAGAGCAAAGGATATACATATGGTTTCACTAGCTATAGAAGAAGGAGAGATAAACAAGAATATAAACAAATTGATATACCTCAACGACAAGATTCTGAAAGTCAAAGACTCCTTTTTATAACATACCGGTTTTTTAACAATAAATATTTACTCTTACTTTTTTAAAACATAAAATAAAAAAATTAAGTGTTATTTGGATTAAAAAAAAGTTTTTCATATGTATGTATATATGCAGGTAATTATACATGAGGCGGGTATTTTATTAATGAGTAACCACATTACATTACTTAGAGTGTGTGGATGGGATGCAAAGCAACAATAATGATAGTTATGTAGTTAGGAGACCTCTTATTTTAAGATCTTTAAGGAGAAGCAATGTACGAAAAAAAATCGCAGAGTATCTTTTAGAAATAAGCCCCAGTTTTAGTTATACATCAGAAATTGCATATAACGTAAAAACAACACCTACAAACGTGATAGGGGCATTAAGAGGTATGGGTACTCGTTATAAAGAAGAAGAATCATTGATAAGTCTAGATATGGTGGAAGAAAAAAAAGGCGGTAAAAACATAAAACTATATGGACTTACTAACTTTGGAAAAGAAATAATGGAGATAGTCGAGAATAAAAGAAGATAAAAAAAATAAATATACTCTCCCCATACTTATTTTAAAAAAACTTTTTTCTAACCGTAAGCTCTTAATATGACCCACATGATTTAAGGGAGACGTCATAAGTTTTATCAACAATAAACAATGTGTAAGAGGCAAAGATATGAAAGAAAATGACTTAGAAAACCTTAGATATGGATCTACTCTAATCAAAAAAGGATTTGCAAAAATGCAAAAAGGCGGCGTGGTGATGGACGTAACCAACGAAAAACAAGCGATAGTAGCAGAAGAAAGCGGAGCTGTAGCAGTAATGGCTCTAGAAAGAGTACCTGCAGACATCAGAGAAAAAGGCGGGGTCGCCAGAATGGCAGATCCAGCAGTAATACAAAAAATAATGGATGCAGTTGATATTCCTGTAATGGCCAAAGCAAGAATAGGCCATTTCGTAGAAGCTCAGGCCTTACAATCAATAGGAGTAGACATGATAGATGAATCAGAAGTACTAACACCAGCAGACCCATACTACCATATAGATAAAAGAAAATTTACAATTCCCTTTGTATGTGGATGCCGGAATCTAGGAGAAGCAATAAGAAGAATATGGGAAGAAGCCGCAATGATAAGAACAAAAGGGGAAGCAGGAACAGGAAACATTATAGAAGCAATCAGACATCAAAGAATGGTAACGAGAAAAATAAAAAACCTTAAAAAAATGAATGAAAAACAACTAATAGACCTCTCAGAAAAATACTGCCAGACCTACATCAAAGCTACAGAAAAACTAACAGATAATAAAGTCGAAAATGACACAAAAATATTTTCCGATTATAGCTACGAAACAATAAAAAAAGGAATACTAGAAATATTAAAAGAAACTAAAAAAATCCAACGTCTACCTGTCGTAAATTTCGCTGCTGGAGGAATAGCTACACCAGCAGATGCAGCAATAATGATGCAACTAGGAAGCGACGGAGTATTTGTAGGATCAGGAATATTCAAATCAGGAAACCCAAAACAAAGAGCAAAAGCCATAGTAGAAGCTGTAGCACATTATGACGAACCTGACGTCATAGCAGAAATCAGCAAAAATCTGGGGGAAGCTATGGTTGGTATAAACATAGATGAAATACCTGCAGAACAACGTCTTCAGGAGAGAGGATGGTAAATAAGATATATATCGGTATTATAGGAATCCAAGGCGCAATATCTGAACATAAAACAGTTTTAGAAAAAACTTATCAGGAGATGGGTATCAAAGGTTCCACGCTAATTGTTAGAAACAAATCTAACATAGAAAAAATAGAGGGATTGATAATCCCCGGTGGAGAAAGTTCAACTATCTCAAAAGTGTTGAAAAAAAACAAAATGCAAGAGCAACTTTCTAAAAAAATAACCGATAACGATCTCCCCGTTATGGGTACATGTGCCGGTAGTATAATCCTAGCTAAAAAAACCTTTGAAGAAAATAAAAAAATCCATCAGCTAAAAGTAATGAATATGAAAGTCAAACGCAATGCATTCGGCAGACAATCATCTTCTTTTGAAAAAAAAATAAATATAGACCTATTTAAAAAACCATATCCTGCAGTCTTCATCAGAGCACCATCAATCGTAAAAGTATGGGGCAAATGCAAACCATTAGCATCCATCAAAGACAAAATAGTGATGGCAAAACAAAACAAAAAAATAGCTATATCCTTCCATCCTGAACTAACACACGATACCAGAATACACAGATATTTTCTAAATCAATGCCAATAAAAAAGTATAACAAGGTTCTAAAGAAAAAATATAGTGTACACTCTTTCTTTTTTTTAATAATAAACAATAACAACTTAACAACTTTTTTTAAAAAAATAAACTTTAAAACTAGGTTTACCGATATGGATTACTTGATATAAGAAATGGATAAAAAAAAACTTGTTGAGCAACTAAAAAAATGCAAAGCTATAAAATTTGGAAGATTTGTACTAACCTCTGGAGCAGTCAGCGAATACTATATTGACATAAAAAAAGCTAGTACTAAACCTAAAATCTTGAAAAAAATCTCAAAAATGATGAAACCATTGGCAGATGATTGCGATCTAATAGCTGGCATGGAACTAGGTGCAGTACCTTTAGTAACTGCACTATCACTGCAAACCAATCTACCCTACGTCATAATTAGAAAAGAAAAAAAAGGACACGGCACAGGAAAACAAATAGAAGGAGAAGACGTAAAGGGAAAAAAAGTATTGGTAATAGAAGATGTAACCACCAGCGGAGGCTCAAGTGTAAAGACAATAAACATCTTACGTGAAAATGATGCAACTGTTGACCGATTAATTGTCGTTGTAGACAGAGAAAGTGGTGCAGAAAAAAAAATAAAGAACATGGATGTAGAATTCAAACCGCTTCTAACAGTGAGTGACATATTAAAAAAATAGATAGAAGTTAAATACACCCAATAACATTAACAAAAAAAACGATGATAAAAAAATTTAAAAACATTACAAATAAACAATAAAAAAAGAAAATTAGATTTTTTCTGGGGGACTGATTTAATTTGAAAATATTAGTAATCGGTGGCGGAGCTAGAGAACACGCCATATGCAAAGCAGTATACAACTCTAAAAACAGTGAACTTTATTCAGTAATGAAAAACCTAAATCCAGGGATACAAAAAATAGCTGAAGACTATCTACAGGAAAAAGAAACAAATATCGATAAAGTCGTAGAATATGCAAAAAAACAGAAAATTGAGCTAGCCATAGTAGGACCAGAAGCACCTTTAAAAGAAGGAATAGTAAATAAACTAGAAAAAAACAAAATAAAATGTGCATCACCGACCAAAGAAGCAGCTAGAATAGAAACAGATAAAGAATGGATGAGAAAAATACTAAAAAAACATGATATACCAGGATCTATAGAATGGGATACCTTTACCGACCCAGAAAAGGCAGTCGATTTTATAAAAAAACATAACGGAGAAGTAGCAGTAAAACCAATCGGACTAACAGGAGGAAAAGGCGTAAAAGTAGAAGGAGATCATTTTCAAGGCGTAAAAGGCGCAATGAACTATCTACGCAAAGTAATCAATAAAAAAATAGGTGGTCATTCAAAAGTATTAATAGAAGAAAAAGCAGTCGGTGAAGAATTTACACTACAAGCCTTTTCAGATGGAAAAACAATCCTTCCCTTACATGCCGTACAAGACCATAAAAGACTTCTACCCAATGACGAAGGACCCAACACTGGAGGAATGGGGTCTTATTCATGTTCAAACGGAATATTGCCTTTCTTGTCAAAAAGCGAATATGAACAAGCAGGAACCATACTACAAAAAATAGTAGAAGCACTTGAAAAAGAAGAACATCCATACATCGGGACAATATATGGACAATTTATGTTGACAAGTGAAGGACCTAAAATAATAGAGATAAACGCCCGATTCGGTGACCCAGAAGCAATGAATATACTTCCGTTATTGGAAACTGATTTCGTAGAAATATGCAAATCTATGCAAGAAGGAAATCTAAACAAAATAAAAATCAAAATGAAAAATAAATCCACAGTATGCAAATATGTAGTACCTGAAGGATACGGCAAGAAAAGTATACCGGATAAAAAAATCAAAGTTGAAGAAGACGAAATCGAAAAAACAGGAGCTAAACTATATTACGCTTCTGTAAACAAACAAAACGATTTTATCAAAACCACTACATCGCGATCTCTTGCTGTAGTAGGTATAGCAGATGAACTTTTTGACGCAGAAAAAAAATGTGAAAAAGCATTAAAACACGTAAAAAGCCCCCATATTTTTATAAGACATGACATAGGAAAACCCGACTTAATTGAAGAAAGAATAAAACATATGAGACAACTACGTGGAATAAAAGTATGAAAGAAGAAGTATTTCTATATTTTATAGGTACAGCAGGATCAGGAAAATCAACCCTGACGAAAATGTTTAACAGCTGGATGCAGACAAGAGGTTTAGATTCAATTACAGTCAACCTTGATCCAGGTGCAGAAAATCTACCTTATGAGCCAGATGTAGATGTAAGAGACTGGATTTCACTAGATGAAGTAATGGATTCATATAAACTAGGGCCTAATGGAGCTCAAATAGCATGTGCAGATATGCTAGCTATGAACGCAAAAGATATTAAAGAAAGTATAGAATCCTTTAAAACAGATTATGTATTAGTAGATACACCAGGTCAACTGGAGCTTTTTGTTTTCCGCGAATCAGGCAAATTTATAGTTCAATTTTTCAGACCGGATAAATCAATGATAGCATATCTCATAGATCCTGCTATCGCAAAAGATGCATCAGGTTTTGCATCTCAGATGCTTTTATCTATTAACACAAATTTCAGGCTGGGACAATCTCAAGTTAATGTTTTAACCAAAACTGATACCTTAAAACAAAAAGAAAAAGAAAAAATTGAGCAATGGGCAAAAAATCCAGCGGATTTATATAATTCAATAACGATGAAAGATCCTTCTATTCATCGAGAAATGAGTGAAAAAATCGTTCATTTACTAGAAGATTTCAAAATGCAATCCAGGATTATTTCAACCAACCTTGAAGAGTTCAAAGGCATCGAAGACCTTTATACAAAAGTTCAACTTCAATTCGCTGCAGGTGAAGATCTAACTCAGGACTAAAAAGAATAAAGTAGATTATTTTATTTTTCTTCTTTTATTTTTGTTTCCTTCTAATAAAACCACTCTTGACTTAGGTTTTTCCAAGGTTAAATCATAACCAGTTTTTTCAGACAAGTTAGTAGCAAATTCCTTTATTTTTTTATGTGAAGGCATATTTGATAAATTCATTCTTTTTCTACTATATCCTACAAAAACGTATCCTTTAGGTTCAATGAACATCGGTGATCCTTTTCTATCCAACTTTGCATATTCATCAATATATTTTTTGTCGATATTCCAACCATCTACTAATGTATGTCTTATTACAGTTCTCGTATCTAAAGATGGAAGGAGTTCCAAAGTCTGGTTTATTTTTTCCCATCCATCAGTAATTATCGGTGCGCAAACTTTTTTGTAGACTTTCTCATTAGGAGCAACGATTGATACATATAATTGTTTAGGTAAAGGATCCATTTTTTCAAGTATCTCAGGTTGAGTTCCGTTAGTTACAAGAAAAGTAGTCATATCTCTTTTATGACATTCTTCAAAAAATTCATCTAATCTAGGATATAGTGTTGGTTCACCTGATAGAGAACAAGCTACCATTTTTGGATGATTTGCCTCCAACCATTTTTTTTCCTTGCATCTATCATCGCCTTTGTATCCAGTTATCAGTCTTCTTTGCTGTTCTATGGATTTATCTAAGATGAATTTTGGGTCGTCATATTCTGTAAGAGTGTTTTCTGTAAAGTTTTGATATCTCCAACAGAATAGACAGTTGTGTGTACAGTTATTTACAGTAGGTGTCATTTGAAGGCATCTGTGAGATTTTATTCCGTAGAATGTTTGTTTGTAGCATTTTCTATCCTGTAGTAGGCTTTCTCTTAGCCAGTGGCAAAGTTTAACTGCGGAATGCTTTCCGGCTATGCCATATTTTTGTTTTTCTAAAATTTTTTTTAATTCTTTTTTCATTGTTTTTTAGTATCCATAGGAACCCTTTCTTTATTGATTTTTTTAGCAATGTGCAGTCTAAGTAACTTTAGGGGGAGAAGCCTTAATGAATAAGTTGTAATAAAATCTTCGTTTCTTTTCCTATATAAAAATCAATGAGAAATATATAATAAAATTGAAATAGAAAGATATAAATAAAGCGTAAACCATAGTTTAATAGTATAAATTTAATACTTCCAATAAAACCGTGGAGGATAATATTTGATGAACAAAATAAAAAGATCCAATGCCAAACTAATTTTTGTAATATTTACTATATCAATTTTAATAACAGGTATAATAGCCCCTGCAACGATGTCAAAAACAACCACAAAAAACAATAAAGGATTTGGAAAAGGAATACCATGGAAACCTTTTGCACCAATCAAAAAAACAACCTTTGTACAATTCGATAAAAATAAACTAATAGACGATTATGCATATCTCTCAAGTATCCCTGCATCAGTATTCCATAATGAAGGTACAATTTACTGCAACCCCTTATTGTTTTACCAACAAGAAAATAAATACCCAAACGAAAACAAATACCGTTTTTTAAATGACTATCAAGGAACAGATTATCTAATGAAAGACTGGATGAGTTATTCAAATGGTAAATTAGACAAAATAACAACTATAAATATGGAGGAATCTCAACTAGAAAACAATTGGAACGCTAAAAAAACATCCAACATAAAATCAGAAAATCCATATGAAATAGCAAATAAAATAGCATTAGATGAATGGGCCTACTCAGAAGAAGCAGTAATATCTGTAATAAAAGAAGACTATGAAAAACCTGAAAACAAAAAGACAACCAACTCAATGAAAGGAACACTTAAAGGAGAAATTGAAGAAGAAACCTTGACTATAAAAAGACCATATGGTTCGTCTCCAGAGTTTAAAAAGTTTAAGATAGATGAAGAATTTAAATATGTAGAAGCAAACCTGTGGTATCCTTCCCTAGTATATCATTCAAAATTGATAGGAGCAATACCTGATTTTTCCTACGGTATTACAATACCATCAATTGATGCAGACTTACAATTATACACAAAAGATGAATCAGTCGGATGGCTACAAACATCAGCAGCCTCAAACATGGCCATCACTAACGGCCCAGTTGAAAGCTGCTTTTCTTATGTCTATAATCCTGGCGATTGGAGAATCGGGGTAACAAATATGCCTACAGAAGGTATAGATTCAACATCCCAACAAATAAGCCATGATTCACCACTTGGAAAATTTACAATATTCGGAAAAAACAGCCAAGCAATATTAAATGCATTAGGACGAGAAGTAAAAAAATTCAACTGTGAAATAATCAAATATCCTGGTGTAGAATTAACAATTCCTGATAGACCAGGTTTTGGTACAAGAGATGCAACATTTGAGTTAAACTGGGAAAATGAAGAAGTAGATTTAGGATTTACATTAATAGGACCTAGCGGAGAAGAATTAGAATCGTCCCTTGAAAAAAATTCAAAAAGCCAAAAAATAAAAATACATCAAGTCGGAGAAGTAAAAGAAGATGAAAACTACAAGATTGTTGTTTATGCTCTAAACGATATTTCAACATCAGTAAACTTCAACATAGACTACCATTGGAATCAAAATATAACAAAAGAAAAAGGCGATCAAATCGCCTCAGCATCAGAAGGTGCTGTATTAGCATCAATAACAAATTCACCTCTATTGTTTATGTCACCAAATACAATAAGTCAAGATACCATAGACACCATTAATAAACTCGGTGTAAAAAAAATCCATTTAATAGATATAAATGGATACTTAAAAAAAGAACCTCAGAAAAAACTCGAAAATATAGTAAAAATCCAAAATTCATTTAAAGATTATGAGTCAATTTATCAAAAAATAATGGAGATTACCGATCAAAACGATGTAGTATTTTCTACCATTGATCCATGGAGTTATTGGTATTATAACGAATCGACTACAGGTCTAAAACCTGAAGGCGAATTTGAAAATGCATATTACTTTGCACCGGCTACTTATGCAGCTGCTATACACGGCAGCCCTCTACTACTAGTTGATAACCATCCTGAACTTTCATCAGGCGTTATGTGGCATAATAACCTATGGAACAAACATGCTAATGGAGAAGAAAGACCATCCACAGCCGCAATGCATTTAACTGGAAAAAGAGTCTATGCTTTCTTAGAAAAACATGGCTTTGATCAAAAAGGAGCTGAATCTATTCTTACTGTAGCTGGACAATATGATATAGGTCCTTCTTGGACAAGAGTCTTTGCAGGTGTAGGTGAACCAGGAAACATTATTGGAACACCCGTAGATACAACGAATTGGATAGCAAGATCTGTTTTCTATCCTGTGTTGATATTTGAAAACCCAGCCTTAAAAGGCAGAGTTGAATTAATAAACGGTAGTAAAAGCAAAAGGATACAAAAACCAGTAATAAGAAGTATAGCAAGGCTTATCCCAGGTTTAACTGAAGGACTAAGTAATCTTAGAGTTACACGGCCTTCTCAATCTGAAGAATATACCCATCCTGTTTTACATACCTATGGATGCTATAACCATCGATTCAATGAAAGAGGAAGCGAATATTGGGGCGTACCCTACCAAACTAGAACAGGACATACACCAGGCTATGATTTATCTAATTTAGCTATAGATCAAGGCACTAGAGAAAAATATGAGGATAAAGCAGGTTCTTTTCTTCCAGATCTTAGTGAAACAGAGATCACTCCATTCTACGCATCAAAGGCAGGATACTCAAATGCATTTTCTACAAACTATGAGATTACAATCGACAATCTGAATCAAGGGGTAATAAGTTGGTATATGGTTTTACATGGATGGAGCGGTCTTGGCGGATCTTTATCTTGGTGGGAACCAGATGCAATATCACAATACATGCAACAAGCCGGTTTATCACCAGGAATTGCGAATTTTCTAAATAAACTAGTTGGCGTTCCTCTTGGATTAAATCCTATAACAGAAACTAATCCATGGCGGGGTTATGATATGTTATGGGGTAGTACCGAAGAACCAGATACCGCTACCTTAAATTCAAAAATCGGTCTTCTACTAGGATGGTCGGGATTGGGAAACCCTAATGGCCCTCTTAATGGTGGCATACTGAAAACAGGCCTAGATATAGTCCCTTCAAATATTCCTTTACTAAAATTTAATAGAAAAAATTATCATGACGGGCTTGTAGGTCCTTTTAGCCTTACGGCATTATTTGCTAAATTTAGGATATCTCATCCAGCTAAAGAAATTGATGACAAATTAGACAATCTTCATTCAATGAGTTTTCATGCAAATTCTTGTCTAATTGCTGGTAATTATCTTCAAATAGCTTTATTAAGACATGGGTCAGTAATGCATGAGATTGATCCTTGGCCTACATCATATTGGGGTGGCTATGTATTCCAACAAACCCCTAAAGATTATGCTCTTGGTGAAACAGTAGGAGAATCTTTTGCCAAAGGAAGAACTGAAATAGGTGTTAAATATCTCTTTGAAGAAGATGAAAAGCCAGAATGGTGGTGGGATACTGCTGAAAATGTAGTCCTTTTTTCAGACCCAGATCTAAGGATATGGATACCAAGTGATGAGTGGGATTCTGATGCCAAAAATCACTGGGATCCAGATGATGTTAAGTCTTTAGACTATGGTAATGTTGATCTTGGTGGTCATAAACCATTTGGTGTGGAAGAATATCCACATATAAAGACTGAGGATAATTTCATATACATTGTAATTGTTGCCACAGCCGTTATAATTGGTTTAGCTTCAGTTTTATTATGGTCAAGAAGAAAACAAAAATAAATAAAATTAACTTTTTTCTATCTTTCTATACATTTTAATATATAGTTATAGATCGTATTCCTTCTACTTTTTTTATTTTTGATATTAATTCATGTGGAATGTTTGATTCTGTTACGATTATTAATTTTGCTTTTTCTGTTATGTCGTAATCTTCTCCTATAGCTTGTCTTATGCTTATTCCTTTTTTTGCTATTATTTCTGTAACTCCGTTTAGAATTCCGGGTAGATGTGGATTTTCTGGAGTTATTTCTATAACACCCCATCCTATTTTTCTGGCAGTGTTTTTTAGATTTGGAGTTGGTTCTAGGGTAGTAAAAAATTTTTTTAGTTCTGGGTTTTGGTTGATTTTTTTTATGGTATCTGTAACTGCTCTGTAGTCAACATCAATTGCTCTGGCTAACTTGGAGTTTGATTGTTCGATATTTCCACAATATACTTTGTTATTCTTTATTTTTAAACCGTATTTAAGGAGAAGTAAAGCTATTTTTTTTTGTACGTAATAATTTTCGAAGTAATGGTTGATTTTTTCTCTTATATTCATATTTTTTTTCTAATAGAGTACTAATATATAAATTTTACACGTTATTCCATTTTTTTAGTTTCCAAAGTTTAATTTATCAATTTTTGATATCAGAAAATTCCTTATAGGTTAAAACATATCTTTTATCTATTGTTTAACACTTTGACGTGTAAATTTACAAGAATGTATGTGGAGATATAATGAAAATATTATCGTTTGATATTTAAATTAAAAAAAAACGATCTATGTATTTAGCTAGTTCAATTTTACTTATAACTTCTGTATTTACTGGAATACTCTAAAAAAAAGAAAATTGGAAAACCACAAAAAAAAACGAGATATCTAATAAAAAATATATTTTTAAGATAGGAGATAATAGAATCATCAAATCAAAAAATAAAAAATTAATTTTTTAAAAATCGAAAAACACTTTAATAAAAAAACATAAATTAAATAAACGACAACTATATATTATAACTTATTAACCTTCATAATAAAATAAAAAGATAAAAATAAAGGAGTAAAAAAATATGGACAAAATGAAAAATAAAAATATTTTTACAATATTAATAGCAACTATACTATTATCAACTACTTTTATACCAATAATAACGTCAGAGCAACCAAGAAAGATAGATGGTTATGAAAAAGGAGCTAGCTATACTAACATTAAACCCTTGAAAAAAACAACACTAATACAATACAACGAACAAAAATTAATTGATGACTACGCCTATCTAGCATCTGTCCCGACATCAATATACAAACATGGAAATCTACTATATTCAAATCCCCTTCTTTTCTATAAAGACGAATATAAATATGAAAATGACAAGGAAAGATCTCTGAATTCAAGACAAGGTCTCGACTATTTTATGGAAGACTGGATGAGCTATTGTAACGGAAAAATGGATCAAAAAACTCTAATAAACATCCCAGAAGGAAAAACAAGACAATGGGATTCCAAAAAAACAGACCACATAAACAGTAAAAATACTTATGAACTAGCAAGTAAAATCGCTTTAAAAGAATGGTCATATAGTAAGGATGTAGTTGTTGCACCTGCAGAAGAAAAAGACAACGGTAAAAAAGAACGATATACTTCAGAGCTTGAAGGAGAAATATCAAATGGATACGACGTAGAACATAAAATGATGGAAATGCAAGAACCAGAGGTAGGAATCGGTGGAAACTATAAAAGTTTCGAAGTTCAATCACCTGCCAAATACATCGTAGCCAATCTACATTGGGAAAATTTACTCTACGATTACGATTTCCAACTATACGACAGTCAACTAGGAATGGCCGGAGCAAATTCAAAATGGAATATACTCTACGATAGAAGCGACGGAATTCCAAACGAACCAATAGGATCATATATCTATAACTATGGAAAATGGGAAGCCGGAATCACCTATATGCCTACACAATCATCCCCTCCAGAAGGAAAAATGGAAAAGATGTATCAAAACATAGAAGAAGAAACAAAAACCTCTCTTCTAGGTAAAATTTTCAATAGAGATAACATGCTACCAATAGACATATATCTATATCCAGGAGTAGAAATAAAGATACCTGAAAAAATACCATATGGATGTAGAGACGCAGAATTTACACTAAAATGGGAAAACGATAACGTAAGATTAGGACTATTTGTCTTAGATTCCTCTGGAACAGAAACATTTTCAAACCCCGACGCTGACACAATAATAGAAGGAGTAGAAAAAGGAAAAACAGAAAGAACAATAAAACTCAAAGCACTAGGAGAAACAAGCCAAAACGATAACTATAAAGTCTGTGTTTACACAATGGATAATGCAACCAACGATATCGACTTCTCTATTAAATACAGCTGGCAACAAAATATCACTAGAAAAGAAGGAGATATTATTGCCTCAGCATCCGAAGGAGCAATACTTGCAAGTCAACTAAATGCCCCTCTATTATATGTTAAAAACAACAAGCTTCCAAAAGCAACCAAAGAAGCTCTATATAAACTCGGCGTTGAAAATATTCATTTCATAAACCTAAAAAATTGCACCCACAACAAAGTAGGTAAAGAGTTAAAAGAAATCGCTAACGTAAAAGATTATAATACCTACAGAAGTATCTATGACGAAATCAGAGATAAAACAGGCAACAACGACGTAATTTTTTCAACAGTAGATCCATATTCATATTTCTACGGAGGAGAACCCAAACCAGCTGGAGAAAACCCTGGAAGCTTGTTTATAGGGCCAGCAACCCTTATAGCCGCTCATCATGGAAGTCCATTATTAATAGTAGACAACCATCCCACACTTTCACAGGCAACAGTATGGCATACACAATTCTGGAGACAAACTTCAAACATATCAGGCAGACCAAAGTTACCTACAGTTTCATGTATGGTTCTTACCGGGAGAAGAGTAATTGATTTTCTACAAAACTATGGATATGATCTGCCCAAACAAAAAGATGAACTAGCATCTATGATCACCGTTGCTGGACAATATGACATCGGTTTTCCATGGGATAGAACATTTACTGGACGACTAATCCCAGGGAGATTTTGTTTCAGCCCAGTAGATACAGCATATCAGATATCAAGAAGTGTATTCTATCCTGCATTAATATTTGAAAACCCTGCACTACAAGGTACTGTAACTTTAACCAACGGAAGTAAAAGCAAAATACAGCCATATATAGGAAAGCTCAGATATCCCAAAGGAACAGATATAGTAGTGACAAAGGAGTCCAAGGAAGAGGATTTCACATATCCTGTTTTACATACATACAATGTTTATCAATACAAATTCAACGAGATTGCTCCTAAAGCATGGGGTGGAAAATATACAACCGCAAATGGAATAACACCAGGTGAAACACCTTCAAACTATCCTATAGATCAAGGGGTGGTTGAAGGCAAAATAGCTTCTTATTATCCGGATATCCATGAATCAGAAGTAACACCAATATATTGTGAAAAAGCTGGTTACAGTAACTGTTTTTCTACAAGTTTTGATAAATGTGTCGATAATCTTAACCAAGGTGTACTAATGTGGATGGAAAGCTGCCATGGACATGAAAAAGACTATGGCGGGTTGAGTATGTGGAGTATAGAAAGCCCGTATGTAGATGAACCTAACCCATGGAGAGCATATGATAGAATTTTTGCAAGCGGAAGAAACTGGAAAGAACTAGGAAATTATTTCTCTTCAGGATACGGCTATGCAAACCGGCTACCAGATATAGCGACAAAAATTGCGGGAGTTTCACTAAAACTAGCAGGGTTCGTCCCGAATATTTTACTTCCTGATAAAGGTTGTACAGAAGAGCCAGATGCAGAAGCATCAAATCCATATATAGTAGAGGGTGTACCAGGCTTAGGTCCTTTAATATTCGATGCTTTCGGATGGGCACCAGCACAAGATAAGCCTTTAAGTCGAATTTTATCCAGAGTACCTATATTAGGTAGAGCGTTTAGAGTTTATGGAGATGGAATCGTAGTTAATAGCGGAGTTGCAGGTGGAGACGTCTTGAAGACTTACGGTGGTTTGGATTTTGATGAGAAACTAGAAAATGTCCATAGCTGTGGTTTAAACGCTTGTTCTTGTTTAGCCGCTGGAACCTATTTACATATGGCAATGACAAGACATGGATGTTCCTATGTTATACTTGATCCATGGACTACATCATGGTATAGCAGTCTCTGGTTCCAGAATATCCCTAGACAGCTAGCTTTAGGTGATACCATTGGTGAGACTTACGAGAAAGGAATGGAATTAGTAGGAGCAGAGTATTTAATCGATCATTGGTGGTGGGATCTTAACGAAAACGTGTTGTTCTATGGTGATCCAGATCTTCGTGTTTTTACACCAAATACAGAGTATAGCAATGCCAACCATTGGTCTGTAAATGATGTTCAACCGTTAGAATATGAATCTGATTTTAGTGTAGAAGGACATATGACATTCGGCGCGGATCATCATCCTAAAGCAAGAGAACCAACAACTCTACTGCAAGAATATTTAATTCCGATAATAAGTATAATCGCGATAATTGTTCTACTGTTGATTGCCATGTTCATAAATAGA